>NZ_JBHWLY010000037.1:0-57709 GCF_042730435.1 Nocardioides sp. NPDC059952
CGCCGAGTCGGCGCGTTCTAACGCGCCGCCTCGGCGGGTTTCAGCGCATCTCGATGCCGGGGCGGTCGCTGATGAGGTGGTCGGAGACGGCGTTCATCACCCGTCCCAGGGCAGCGAAGTCTTCCTCGCTGACCAGATCGATGAGGTAGTCACGTACGCCGGTGACGTGGACCGGCGCGGCTTCGCGCAGCAGCTCGAAGCCGCGGTCGCTGAGAGTGGCGACGACACCGCGGCCGTCGTCGGCGGAGTTGCGGCGTTCGACGATCCCGGCGCGCTCCATCCGGGTGATCGTGTGCGTGATCCGGGAGCGCGAGTGGGCCAGGGAGTCGGCGAGCTGAGCCATCCGCATGGCACCGTCGTTCTCGGAGAGGCGTACGAGGATCTCGTACTCCGGGAGCGAGATGTCGAAACGCGAGCGTAGATCTGCGTCCAGGCGGTCATCGAGCAGGGTCATCCCCATCATCAGCGCACGCCACGAGCGCTGTTGCTCTTCGTCCAGCCACCGAGTCTCATCACCCACGGGGCATTACGTTAGACCTCTCTGCGCGCTGTTCCACGCACTGGGACCCTTTAACGGCGGGGAGTTGTCACCGAAGGTTCGATGCACACCCGGGACGAGAGCCCCGAAATCGCCGGGACCAACGGCAGAATCGGCCGGGACCTTAGCCCGGCAACCTGCTCGACCCGAGGTGCTGCGGGCCGGAGAAACAATTCGCCACGGCTCCGGGTAAAGGCGAAGATTGTGCGGTGTCGACTCCCCCTGCTCTCGGTCTCCGTGACTTCATAGCCGCACTTCCACGCGAGGGCCGCTGGCTCCTGTCGACGGTTGCCATCCAGCTCCTCGGTCGCGGCATGACGCTGCCGTTCACGATCATCTACCTGCACGAGGTACGCGGCTTCGACCTCGGCCTCGCCGGCACCCTGATGGGCCTGATCGCCATCGTCGGCTTCGTGGTCACCGGCCCGGCGGGCAGCCTGATCGACAGGTACGGAGCCCGCCCCGTCATCCTCGGCGGCCTGGTCTGCGCGATCGCCGGTGACGTCATGCTCGCCTTCGCCACCACCCCGGTGCTCGCCGGTGCGGCGTTGTGCCTGCTGGGCGTCCAGGCCGGGGTGTCGTGGCCGGCCGCCAACGCCCTGGTCGCCACCGTGGTCGAGGGTGAGCTGCGGCAGCGCTACTACGGGGTGAACTTCGCGCTGATCAACCTCGGTATCGGCGTCGGCGGCGTCATCGGCGGGCTCTTCATCGACGTGACCCGGCCCGAGACGTTCACCTACGCCTTCCTCGCCAACGCCGCCACCTTCACGATCCCGGCCCTGGTCCTGCTCGGCCCGCTGCGTCATCTGCACGGCCGTGCCGCCCGCCCTGCCGCCGACGAGCCCGACGCGACCGCGTCGTACGCCACGATCCTGCGCCGTCCCGAGGTCATCTGGCTGGTGGTGATCGGGGTGCTGCTCTCGACCCTGGGCTACGGCCAGATCGAGAGCGGGTTCCCGGCCTACTCGCGCCAGATCTCCGAGGTCTCGACCCGGGTGGTCGGCTTCGCCTTCGTGGTGAACTGCGCGGTGATCGTGCTCGCCCAGTTCTGGGTGATGAACCGGGTCAGCGGCAAGCGGCGCACCCGGGTGCTCATCGCGACCGCGGTGATCTGGGCCCTCGCCTGGGTGGTGTTCGGGGCGACCGGCCTGGTGCCGGGCTCCGTCGCCGCGATCGTCGGCGTGGTCGCCTTCCAGGGGCTGTTCTTCGCCCTCGGCGAGACGCTGATGCAGTCGGCCTACCCCGCCCTGACCAACGACATGGCCCCCGACCATCTGCGCGGGCGCTACAACGCGATCAACTCCGCCTCGTTCCAGACCGGGGCGATCATCGGCCCGATCCTGGCCGGGTTCCTGCTCGAGCACGGCCAGTCGACGGCGTTCATCGCGCTGATGGTGGTCGGCTGTGTCGGCATCGTCGCCGGCTCGATGCGCCTCGAACGCCGGATCACCCCTGCCGTGAACGGCGTACGTCCCGCCCTGATCGCCGAGTCGGCTCATCCTGACGCAGAAACCGGCCGAGTCGGCTCGTCATAATGAGCCGACTCGGCGTGGGTTTCGGTCAGAACGCGCCGACTCGGCGCGGTTGATCAGTCGCGGGTGAGGCGACGGTGGGTGACACGGTGGGGGCGGGCGGCCTCCTGGCCGAGGCGCTCGATCTTGTTGGCCTCGTAGGACTCGAAGTTGCCCTCGAACCAGAACCACTCACCCTCCTTCTCCTCGGTGCCCTCCCAGGCGAGGATGTGGGTGGCGATGCGGTCGAGGAACCACCGGTCGTGGGAGGTGACCACGGCGCAGCCGGGGAAGTCGAGCAGCGCGTCCTCCAGCGAGGAGAGGGTCTCGACGTCGAGGTCGTTGGTGGGCTCGTCGAGCAGCAGCATGTTGCCGCCCTGCTTCAGGGTGAGCGCGAGGTTGAGGCGGTTGCGCTCACCACCGGAGAGCACGCCGGCCTTCTTCTGCTGGTCGGGGCCCTTGAAGCCGAAGGAGGCGACGTAGGCCCGCGAGTTCATCTCGAAGTTGGCGACCTTGATGAAGTCCAGGCCGTCGGAGACGACCTCCCAGACGTTCTTGTTGGGGTCGATGCCGCCGCGGCTCTGGTCGACGTAGGAGATCTTCACCGTCTGGCCGACGTTGAGCTCACCCGCGTCGGGCTTCTCGGAGCCGGTGATCATCCGGAACAGCGTGGTCTTGCCGACACCGTTGGGGCCGACGATGCCGACGATGCCCGCGCGCGGGAGGGAGAACGAGATGTCGTCCCACAGGGTGCGGCCTTCGAAGCCCTTGACCAGGCCCTTGGCCTCCATCACCACGTCACCCAGGCGCGGGCCCGGCGGGATGTTGATGTCGGCGGTGTCGATCTTGCGGGCCTTGTCGGCCTCGGCGGCGAGCTCCTCGTAGCGGGCCAGACGCGACTTCGACTTGGTCTGGCGGGCCTTGGCGTTGGAGCGGACCCACTCCAGCTCCTTCTCGAGCATCCTGGCGCGCTTGGCGTCCTTCTGCCCCTCGACCTTGAGACGGTCCTTCTTGGTCTCCAGGTAGGTGGAGTAGTTGCCCTCGTAGCCGTGGATCGAGCCGCGGTCGACCTCGGCGATCCACTCGGCGACGTTGTCGAGGAAGTAACGGTCGTGGGTGACCGCCAGGACGGCACCCTTGTAGGACTTGAGGTGACCCTCCAGCCACTGCACCGACTCGGCGTCGAGGTGGTTGGTGGGCTCGTCGAGCAGCAGCAGGTCGGGCTCCTGCAGGAGGAGCTTGCACAGCGCGACCCGGCGGCGCTCACCACCGGAGAGGTTGTCGACGATCGCGTCGCCCGGAGGGCAGCGCAGCGCGTCCATCGCCTGCTCCAGCTTGGAGTCGATGTCCCAGGCGTTGATGTTGTCCAGGTAGGTCTGGAGGTCGCCGGTCTCGGCCATCAGGGCGTCCTGGTCGGCGTCGGGGTCACCCATCTCCATGTAGGCGTCCTCGAGGCGCTTCATCTTCGTCTTGATCTCGCCGACCGCCTCCTCGACGTTCTCGAGGACGGTCTTGCCCTCGGTCAGCGGCGGCTCCTGCTGGAGCATCCCGACGGTCGCGTCCTGGTCACGGACGATGTCGCCGTTGTTCGGGTGGTCGAGCCCGGCCATCAGCTTGAGCAGCGAGGACTTACCCATGCCGTTCGGGCCGACGACGCCGATCTTGGCACCGTGCAGGAACGAGAGGGTGACGTTGTCGAGGACGACCTTGTCGCCGTGGGCCTTGCGCACATTGCGCAGGGAGAGGATGTAGTCGGCCATGGGCTCCACCCTAATGAGGTCGGGGCACGCCGGTACAACCGGCGCACGCCCGGCTCACCTCAGGCCGCCACGGACGCCTCTGTCTCGGCGGGAGCCTCGCCATCGTCGGGGGTCGCCGGCTTCTGGTCCCACGGGTCGGCGCCCGGGGCACGCCAGTCGGAGATCGGGTCCCGCTCGGGATCGTCCTCGCGAGGCTCGGAGGCAGGCGCGGCGACCGCGGCCAACGTACGCGGGTTGCGCGAGATGCTGGACATGCCGCGGTTGAGGTCGTGGCCGACCACGTTGGCCTCGACCTCGAAGGTGTTGACCTCGAGCCCGTCCTTGTTGACGTAGCTGCGCGCCGACAGCCGCCCCTGGACGACGACAGGGTCGCCCTTGCGCAGCGAGCGCCCGACGTTCTCCCCCAGCTGCCGCCAGGCGCTCACCGAGAACCATTGCGTGACGCCGTCGCTCCACTCACCAGTGGACCGGTTGAGCTTCCGCGGCGTGCACGCGATCCGGAAGTTCGCCACCGAGACCTCACCGACGCTTCGCACGACGGGGTCGGCGCCGACGTTGCCGCGCAGGGTGATGATCGAGTTGTTCATCGTTGTCTCCTCAGTGTTCGCCCGCCTGATGCGGGCCTCGGAGACAACCCTGCGCTCGACCACCGACAGTTTCCGGGCGGCGTACGTCCGCCTGTGGACAACCCCGGATCGAACCGTCCCTGTGGACAGTGATCGGCCCGCCAACCGGTCAGCGCAGCGCTTTGGCCACCCCGTGCCGAAGGGCGGTGTAGGCCGCCAGCTCGGTCTCGATCGGGTCGACGACGAGCTCGCGGGAGACGTCGGCGACCGCCGTACGCAGCCGCGCATCGGCCGAGCGCGCCCGCCGTCGTGCGGTGGTGATCACCAACAGGTGACACACGGCCCACAGCACCAGTCCGAGCCCGACACCCCCGAGGAAGAGGACGTAAGGCAGCTCGACCCCGGCCACAGACGGCGTCACGTCGCCGAGCTGAGCAGCTCCGGAGAGAAGCAGCGCCACCGACCACACCAGCCCGACGGTGGCGAGGACGATGAGGAGCCACTGGAGCGCCTTGACCAGCCCGGTCCACAGCGGCAGCCGCTCTGCGTTCAGGTCGACTCCGCCGACCGAGGCGTCGAGCCTGTCGGCGAGGTCGTCCATCCGCGATACCGATGCCCGCCGGATCGCGTCTCGCCACGGCGAGGCGAGCCCGGCGCCGGCCTCGTCGGCCAGCTGACGCACCTCGGTGTCGACCCGCGCCCGCTCGACGGCGGTGGTCTGCGGCAGCGAGGTCCGGGCGCGCCCGGCCAGCTGGGTCGCCTCCTCCCCGAGGGAGAGGTGCAGCCGCTTCAGGGGATCGGGCCGAAGCCGGGAGACCCACGAGACCAGCGGCCAGCCGGTGGCCGCACGAGCCCGGGTGCGTACGGACCTCTCGACCGCGTCCACCACGGTCGGCACCCCGGCAGCCTCGGAGATGGCGTCCTCGAGGGCCTCCACCCGGGGCTTGGCCAGGGAGCGCGGCTTGGCGTCGCCGGACGCCTTGGCGAGCTTCACGGCGGCGGTCTTGATGTCGGCCGAGAGCCGGGACTTGTTGGCCCGCTTCGCCGCTGCCCGCTGGGCGATCTCGGTCTTGAGCTGCGGGATCCCCCAGCCGAGCTTGGCCGAGACCGGGATCACCGGGACGTTGCGCAGCCCGTCCTGGTCGAGCAGGCGGCGTACGTCACCCAGCATCGACTCACGACGGTCCTCGGGAACGCGGTCGATGTGGTTGAGCACCACGACCATGATCTCGGAGTGGGTCCGGAGCGGCTGCAGATAGCGGTCGTGGATGGCCGCATCGGCGTACTTCTGCGGGTCGAGCACCCACACCAGCATGTCGGCGAGCTCGACCAGCCGGTCGACCTCGAGATGGTGGGAGACCTCGGTGGAGTCGTGGTCGGGCAGGTCCAGCAGCACCACGCCGTCGAGCTCGTGCCCCTCACGGCGGGTGTCGAGCATCGAGTCGCGGGTGGTCTGGTGACGCTCCGGGATGCCCAGCCACTCGAGCAGCTCCTGAGCGCCCTCCGAACCCCACACGCAGGCGGTCGCCCAGGAGGTGGTCGGCCGCCGGACACCGACGGCGGAGAGCTCCAGCCCGGTCAGGGCGTTGAACGTGGACGACTTGCCCGACCCGGTCGCCCCCGCGACCCCGACGACCGTGTGGTCGGCGGAGAGCTTGAGGCGTCCCTGGGCCTTGTTGACCACGGTGCGCGCGTCCTCGACGAGTCCGTCGTCGAGGCGCCCCGTCGCCGCCACGGTCGCAGCGGTCAGTCCGTCCAGCCGATCACCGAGGTCTCCACCTCGGCTGACCAGGTTCTTCGCACCTTCGAGCAGGCCGCTCAATGGTCCCCCTTCGCATCTTGATCAGGCACAGCGTGACAAGTCTCAGTCATCGCCGCGCTGGCTGGCGAAACGAGCGTCGCCGACCTTCCGCGCAGCGTGCCGCAGTCGCTCGGGTGCGCCATGGTCGATCTGCAGCGCGTCGACCTGACCCGTGTAGCGCGCACGCTCCTCATCGACGAGACCCACGATGCGTACCTCCAGCGACTTGCGCGCCCTGGACGCGAGCCCGCGCACGGCCTGGTCGCCGAAGACCGCTTCCAGCAGCTTCTGGCCGAGCAGGAGCGTGCCACCGGCGATGCCCACCTCGGCACCGACGAGCGCTCCGCCGGTCGAGGCGAAGACGACCACCATCAGCGCGACGCCGAGGCCGTTGACCCCGTAGGAGAGGAACTTCGCGGTCGTACGTTTGTCCTGGCCCTCGCTGCGCACCATGTCGAGCACGTCCTGCTGCCAGTCGCGCACCGCACGCTCGGCCCTGGGCCGCAGCGCACGCGAGGCTCGGCCGAGGTCGGCGGGGCCGGCTTCGAGCAGCCCGCGGCCCGCGGGACTCATCTGCCAGGCCGCCTCCGCCCTCTCGGCAGCCGCCTCGCACTGTTCGAGGATCAGCATCTCCAGGCCGCCCTGCACGGCCGCGGTCACCCGTTCGGCCTGCTGCGGCTTGCCCTTGATCGAGCCGAGGATCTTGTCGCGGAGCATCCCGACCCGCGTCTCCAGCGCCTTGAGGAGCTCCCCGGTCCCGACGAACTCCTGCCAGCGCGCGAGCACCTCGCCGCGCAGCAGCGTGCCGTCGGCGGTCGCCGCCATGATCGCCTTGAGCGCCTCGTCGTAGGCCATGTCCGCATCGGTACGCAGCCGCTGCGCGGCCTCTCCCTGACCGTCCGCGGTGTCGGCGATCGGGTGGACCTCCAGGGTCAGCGCCCGCACCGCACCGTCGAGGGTCTGGGTGACGACCTGGTGCCGCGCGGTGGCGTCGTCGGCGAGCATGTCGAGCCAGGCCCGCACCTCGGCGACGTGCTCGGCCGGCAGCAGCCCGTGCTCGGAGACCTCGCCCTCGTGGACGATGAAGAGCGGTGAGTCCTTGAGCCCGCGCGAGGCGAGCATCCGGGCCAGGTGGCCGGCGACGGTCTGGACGGCCTCGGTCGGAGTGCGGTCGAGCACCACCGCGACCGCGGTGGAGCGGTTGGCGGCGAGCTGGAGGAACTCCCACGGCACCTGGTCCGCGTAGCGCGCGGCCGAGGTGACGAAGACCCACAGGTCGGCCGCGGCGAGCAGCTCGGCCGCGAGCACCCGGTTGGCCTCTTCGACCGAGTCGACGTCGGGCGCGTCCAGAATCGCCAGGCCGGGGTGGAGCCGGTCGCTGGCGACCAGCTGCAGCGCACCGGGGTCGTTGGTCGGGTGGTTGACCCGCTCCAGCTCGGGGAGCAGGCGGTCCTGGCCGAACCAGCGGCCGTCCTCGGGGTTGTGCACCAGGACCGGCGAGCGGGTCGTCGGCCGCAACAGGCCCGGCGTGGTCACCTTGGTGCCGACCAGCGAGTTCACCAGCGTCGACTTGCCGGCGCCCGTGGAGCCGCCGACGACCGCGAGGAGCGGCGCGTCGATGGTCATCATCCGCGGGATGACGTAGTCCTCGAGCTGCTCGACCATGTTCTGCCTGGCCGCCCGCTGCTCGTCGATGCCGGGCAGGTCCAGCGGCAGGGTGACCTCGGTCAGCGCCTGGTGGAGCTGGATGAGCGAGGTCACCATCCGGTTGCTCTCGCCGCCGGACGCCTCGATCTCGGCCCGAACGGCCTCGAACTCGGTGGTCGGCTTCTCCGCGAGCATCCCCGCCGTCAGCGCCTCGTAGGCCGCCGGCCGGGTCTCCGGAGCGGTGTCGTCTGTGTTTTCTTCACTCATCCGGTCATCACCTGCCCGCTCGGGAACGCGATGTGTGGACGTACCTCACTGATGCGGTCAACGTATGCCCTCCCCCGGGCGGCGAAGTCTGGCGGCGGGTTGCCGCGCAGGAATCGCCAGTGCAAGTATCCGAGCTCGATGGCAGCCTGCTGGTATTCACGCATGGCCGCAACCCCCTGAGCCCCTCCGTGGGTCGACGCGAACCTCCGCGCCTGCTCCCGGCGCCGCAGATCGACCACCCAGCCGACGTCGGTGTAGGGGATCAGCCCGCGTTGGGCGGCGTCGGTCAGCGACCGGGTCAGCACGATCCGCTCGGACTTTCGCCGCCAGACCGCGAAGACCACCATCGAGACGAACGCGGGCACCATCACCACGACGTACGCCAGCAGGAAACCGGCCCCGTCATAGAGCAGCGTCGAACCGTTCCAGGTGCCGTGGGCGAGCACCGCGATGCCGAAGCCCAGCAGCGGCGCCACGACCTTCAGCCAGCGCTTGCGCGTCACCACCGCGATGCCGATGCCGATGCCGGTGAAGGCGGTGAAGAGCGGGTGCGCGAAGGGGCTGAACAGGCAGCGCATCACGAAGACGGCGGTGAACTCACCGATGTGTCCCGCGGAGCTGTCGCCCATGCCGGGCGTGCCGTTGTAGGTGCCGCCCAGGTAGAGGATGTTCTCGGTGAAGGCGAAGCCGATGCCGACCATGCCGGCGTAGACGATCCCGTCGAGCACCCCGTCGAGGAGGTGGCGGCGCCAGACCAGCAGCACGAAGAGGAACAGCCCCTTGGCCGCCTCCTCGGTGACCGGAGCCACGATCGCGAGCTGGGTCGGCTGGCTCCATCCGGCGAGCAGCGCCCCGACGCTCTGCACGATCAGCGCGGCGGCGACCGCGACGAAGGCGCCCCACCCCAGGCCGAGCGCGAGCAGCGACTTCGGCTCGGGTTCGTAGCGGTCCAGCCACAGGAAGGCATAGACCAGCGGCACCACCGGGATGGCCGCGAAGAGCACTCCCAGGATCGCGCCGGTCGGAGCAAGATGGTCATCGACGACGCTGGTGCTCAGCAGGACGATGCCGAGAACCGGCAAAGAGGTCAGCACGACAAGCACGCCCACCACGATGGTGAACGTGCGGTTGCCTCTTGTCGGATCCTTCGGGATCGCCCCCATGCGCGCCAGACTATCGGGCAAGCGGACCGCACGCGCGACCAGACACCGATCGAGACGTCCTCGCCACCCGCGTGGCCTGGGAACTCACGAGCGTTGCAGATCCGGCGCGGCGTACGATTCCGGTATGACGGACAACGGCGCCCCCACTCCTGCAGACGACCACACCGAGAGCCACGACCAGACGGTTCCGGAGGCATGGTCGAAGTTCATGAGAGAGGGCTGGGACGACCGCGAGGTCGAGGTTCCCGAGCATCCGATCACCCCGTGGGCGGCCGCCCGCCGCGAGCGCCTCTCGGGCATCTTCCCTGGTGAGCGCCTGGTCGTCCCGGCCGGCACCTACAAGGTCCGCGCCAACGACACCGACTACCGCTTCCGCGCCGACACCGCGCACGTGCACCTGACCGGCAACCAGACCTCCGACGCGGTCGTCGTGATCGAGCCCGACGGCTCCTCGGTCCTGTACGCCCGCCCGCGCAGCGGTCGCGACACCGACGAGTTCTTCCGCGACCGTCAGTACGGCGCGCTCTGGGCCGGTGCGCGTCCCTCTGCCCGGGAGCTCTCCGACTCCCTGGGCATCGAGGTACGCCACGTCGACCAGCTCGAGTCCGACCTGGCCGGCTCGACCCCGACCCGGGTGCACCGCGGCGTGTCGGCCGACGTCGACAAGCTGGTCGCGCCGGCCGAGGCATCCCGCGACGAGGAGTTCGCCAAGGCGCTCTCCGAGCTGCGCCTGATCAAGGACGAGTGGGAGCTCGGCGAGCTCAAGGAGGCCTGCGACATCACCGTGCGCGGCTTCACCGACGCGGTGCGCGAGTGGGACCAGGTCCTGAAGCACGGCGAGCGCTGGATCGAGGGCACCTTCTTCCGCCGCGCCCGCGCGGAGGGCAACGACCTCGGCTACGACTCGATCGTCGGCGGCGGGTCCCACGCCACCACGCTGCACTGGATCGACAACGACGGCCCGATCGTCCCCGGTGAGCTGGTGCTGCTCGACATGGGCGTCGAGGGCCACAACCTCTACACCGCCGACATCACCCGCACCCTCCCCATCTCCGGGAAGTTCACGCCGCTCCAGCGCAACCTCTACGAGCTCGTCTACAAGGCCCAGCAGGCCGGCATCGAGGCGATCCGCCCGGGCGTGACCTTCCGGGCCGGCCACTTCGCCGCCATGGAGATCCTCGCTCATGGGCTGGACGACCTGGGGCTGCTCCCCGTGTCCGTCGACGAGGCGCTCTCCGAGGACAACAAGACCTACTCCCGCTGGACCCTCCACGGCGTCTCCCACATGCTCGGCCTCGACGTCCACGACTGCGCTTCGGCGTCGAAGGAGACCTACATCGAGGGACCGCTGCAGGAGGGCATGGTGCTCACCGTCGAGCCGGGCCTCTACTTCCAGAAGGAGGACAAGCTCGTTCCCGAGGAGCTGCGCGGCATCGGCATCCGCATCGAGGACGACATCGTCGTCACCAAGGACGGCTCCGTGAACCTCTCCGCCGGCCTGCCGCGTACGGCCGACGACGTCGAAGCGTGGATGGGTCAGCATCTGTGACTTTGGATGCTGACCGAGGTAACTCGGTGGAGCGACGCTTCCTTCGTGGAGTTCCACGAGGGCAGCGACTGCTCACCGAGGTGCCTCGGTCAGCGGCCGCGGTCGTGGGCAGCCTCGCCCTGGCTTCGGCCCTGATGGCCTGCAGCCCAGGACGTACGCCACGGCAGCAGCCCGCCGCCTCACCATCAACCACGACGTCTCCCTCCGCCTCCGCCCCCACCTCCGCGTCGAGCGGAGCGGACGACATCTTCAAGGGAGCCGTGGTCGGGATCGACCCGGGCCACAACGGTGGCAATGCCGGCGCCCCGGAGGTGATCAACGAGCCGGTGTGGAACGGACGGTCGCAGAGCCCATGCAACACGACCGGCACGGCGACCGACGACGGCTACCCGGAGACCGACTTCACCTGGGCGGTGGCCCAGAAGCTCGCCGCCGACCTGCGCGAGTCCGGGGCGAAGGTGGTCATGACCCGCGGCAGCAACGAGGGGGTCGGGCCCTGCATCGACGAGCGGGCGAAGACCATCAACGACGCGAAGGCCGACGTCGCGATCGACATCCACGCCGACGGGGCGGCCGCGTCCGAGCGGGGCTACTCGCTGCTGATCCCGGTGCCCTCGGGCACCAACGACGAGGTCGTCGAGCCCTCGCGACGCTACGCCCGGATGCTTCGCACCGAGATGTGGAAGACGGGGATGCCGCTGGCCGACTACCTCGGTGAAGGCGGTTTCGTGGAGCGCGACGACCTGGCCGGTCTCAACCTGACCACGGTGCCGCAGGTGCTGCTGGAGACCGGCAACATGCGCAACGCCGAGGACGCGCGGCTGCTGAAATCCGACCGGTTCCAGGCGCGGACGGCCGCCGCCATCAAACGGGCGATGGCGGCGTACCTCCGCTCACGCTGAGCTCAGCTCAGAGCTTCGTCCACTCGACGGACTTGTAGCCGTACTCCTCCGCGATCGGCCCCCACGCCTTGGCGGCCGCCTTCTTCGGATCGTGGCTGGCCAGGCTGAGCGTGGTCGCCTTCTCCAGCTTCCCCTTGCCGCCCACGCACTCGCCGTCGGCGTTGACCTTGCGCTTCTCGCCCCAGGCTGCGAAGGCCAGGTCGGCGTTCTGCGAGGTCATCCACGCGGACTCGAGGTTCTTGACGAGCTTCCGCGACCCCGGGAGGACGGCGGTGTCGATCTTGGCGACCTTCGCAGCCAGCTTCTCGCGGGACGTCGCGGCGTCCTGGAAGGTCTGGATCGCCTCATCGATGTTCTCGCACGCCTCGAGGTCGGCCTGAGCGGCGCCGATGGCCGCCTTGTCCTTGGCCGAGGTCTTGATGAGGTCGTCGATCTTCTTGGCCTCGGCCGCGGCACCGCCCTCGGTCGTGGTGGCGCCCTGGGTGGTGCCGGTCTCGGCGTTGGCGTCGTCGTTGCTGTTGATCAGCCCGATGACGAAGGCGATGATCGCGACCACGACGGCCAGCGCGAGCACGATCAGGCCCCAGCGCTTCAGATCGAGACCACCAGGTCCCTTGCCCTGACCGCCCTGACCGCGCTGCGGCTCGTAGCGGGCGTCGTAGCCGTTCCCGTACGGGTCGTAGCCCTGCGGCGCCATCGGCGGCGGGGCCGGGGTGGTGGGCCCACCGCTGACCGGCGGCTGCCCCACGAGGGTGGCGTCGGTGTAGGCGTTCTGGCCGTAGGGGTCACCGTACGGCTGGCTGAACTCGTCCTGGGACCGGTCCTGCGGCTGCCCGTAGGGCTGCTCGTACGCCTGGTCGTAGCCCTGGTCGGGCCCCTGGCCGTACGGCTGGTCATGGGGCTGGCCATAGGGCTGGTCGTAGCCCTGCGACCACTGCGCCTGGTCCGGCTCGAGCTGCGGCGCGAGCGGAGCGTAGGCGGGGTCGCCGTACGTCGGGGCCTGCTGGACGAGATCAGGCTGGCCGAGATCGGGCTGGCCGTCGTCGTAGCGCGACTCGGGCGCCGGGGCGTCGAACTGCGGCTGCGGCGGCGCGAACTGCTCGAACTCGTCACGCGGACGGGTGCCTCCGGCTGCCTCCTCGTCGACGGCGTCGAACCGAGGGCTCATCGCGACCTGGGTGCTGTCCTGAGCCTGTCGATCCACCGGCGGCATCGCCTCGTGGGTCGCCTCGTAGGCCGGCTCATAGGCCGGCTCATACGTCGGCTCATACGTCGGCTCGGGGCCGGGGCCACCGAACTGCGGCGCGGGCTCGACGAAGGTCGGGTGCTCCGCACTCTGGTGGTACGCCGCGGCCGGACGCTCGGGCAGCGGAGGCACAGCCATCGGCTCCGGGGTCTGCGGCGCCTGCGGCTCCGGCATCTGCGGCGCGGGGGCGGGGGCGGGCGGCTCGGGCGCGCGCTCCTGCACCGGCGGCCGCGTCGGGAGGTCCGGGAGCGGCGCCGGGGCGACCGCCCGCACCTCGGGCTCAGGATCCGGCGCCGGGGTCGGCTCGGGCTCCTCCGCGACGCGCTTGCGCTTGGGCAGGAAGAGCGACTGCGACTGGGAAGCGAGCTCCGGCTCGAACTTCGGCGTACGCGCCGCCAGCCCGAACAGGCCACCACCATCCGACTCTGCCGGCGGCGGGGCCATGCCACCACCGAAGGCAGGCTGCTCACCGCTGGGCGCGGACATGTTCAGCTGAGGCGCCATCGAGGCCCCCGGCGTACGCCTGACCTGCTCGAGCGGCAACGGGGCCGGCTTCGTGTCGGCCTCTGGCGCGGGTGTGGCGGAAACCTGCCCACGCCTCGGCAACGACAGACCACCCTGCTCAGGATCGGCACCCCGCTGCGGCAGACGCGGCGGTGCGACCGGCTCCGGTGCACCCTGCGACGGCGGCTGATGAGCGCTTCTGACGGGGGTCCCACAACCTGTGCAGAAGCGCATACCGGTGACGGCTGCACCGCACGAGGTGCACATGGACTCCATAGTCATGTCCGGGGACCTTACCGATGATCGCGTCCAGTCTCGAACCCTCGTGGTCCGCCAATCGGACACCCAGGTCGACAGTGCGGGGACAGTGCACCCAAATACCCCCCACACCTTGGTAACACTCCGGTCAGCGTTTCGGATTCCGATGCACACAGGGGATACGGGCACCGGTAAGATCGTGCGCGGCCTGCGCAAACCCCCTTCAGCGGGGTGCTCACGAAGGCCACGCCTCCGTAGCTCAGCTGGATAGAGCATCGGCCTTCTAATCCGACGGTCACAGGTTCGAATCCTGTCGGGGGCGCCACCGGAAATCTGTGTGGGTTAAATCATGCACTCGCGCGTGTTTCGGCACCGACCGCCGCGGCGGCCGACCTCCCGGCGTACACGGTCCGGAAGAACGGCAAGGTGCGGTGCACCATCGGACCGATGAGCAGCGCCTCGGCGACCGTGCCGATGCCGACCAGGCCGCCGAGGAGCCAACCGGCCGCCAGCACAGTGATCTCGACGCCCGCACGGCAGAGCCAGACCGGGGCGCCGGTGCGCTCGTGCAGGCCGGTCATCAAGCCGTCGCGCGGCCCCGGCCCGAGGCCGGGCGCGATGTAGATCCCGGTGGCCGCGGCCAGCAGGAGCAGGCCACCGGTGAAGAGCGCGACCTGAGCCACCAGGCCCGACGGCTGCGGGAGCAACCAGAGGCCGATCTCCGCCGAGGTACCGACGAGCAGGACGTTCATCACAGTGCCGACGCCGGGCCGCTGGCGCAGCGGAATCCAGAGCAGCAGGACGACGAGCCCGATCAGGTTGGTCATCATCCCGAAGGAGATCCCGGTGATCTCGACGAGTCCCGATGCCAGCGTGTTCCAGGGCGCCAGGCCCAGCGAGCCCTGCACGAGCATGGCGAGTGCGATGCCGTAGAGGAAGAGTCCAGTTATCAACCAGGAGAGCGACTTCACAGAGAGATCCTTCACGATGGCAAAGCCAATCACGGGTCCAATCGAAGGTAAAGGAGCCAATTGGCGTAAGGTGGCCTCATGCCTCGCGGAAGAATCGGTGCCACTGCGCTCGCTGGCCTGCTCGGTCAGTGGCAAGGAGAGGGCCCGGCGTACGAGAACCTCGCCGAACGGATCCAGCTGCTGCTGATCGACGGACGGCTCTCCGCCGACATCCGCCTGCCCTCCGAGCGCGAGCTCTCCGAGCGGCTGATGCTGAGCCGCACCACGATCACGGCCGCCTACCGGCGCCTGCGGGAGCACGGCTACGCGCTGAGCGTGCAGGGTTCGGGTACGACGACGAAGCTGCCACCCACCGCACCCGACTCGTTCACCGAGGGCGGCGAGATCGACCTGGTCCGGGCCACCCTGCCGGCCACCCGGCGGCTCCCGGAGGCCGCGGTCGAGGCGACCCGGCGGCTGGCCGACCACATGACCGGCCCCGGCTACACGCTGTGGGGCATCGAGGAGCTCCGCGCCGAGATCGCGGCGCGCTACACCGATCGCGGTCTACCGACCGATCCCGACCAGATCATGGTGACCACCGGCGGCCAGAGCGCGATCGCCCTGCTCGCCCGCACCGTGATCAGCCGCGGCGACCGGGCCTTCGCCGAGAGCCCGTCCTACCCCAATGCGTACGACGCCCTGAGCCTCGCCGGCGCCCGGATCATCACGAGCCCGGTGACCACCGACGCCGGCTGGGACATGTCCGCGATGGAGGCGGCCATCGCCCGGACCACCCCCGTGATGGCGTACGTCATGCCCGACTTCCACAACCCGACGTCTCGCTCGATGTCGACCGAGGACCGGCTCCGTCTGCTGCACGCCGCCGCGAAGGTCGACACCCTCCTCGTGGCCGACGACACCACCGCCGAGCTGAACATCGACCGTCCTCATACGTACCCGCCGCTGGCCTCGATGGCCGGCGAGCACCAGGCCCGCGTCGTCCACATCGGTTCGGCGAGCAAGATGCTGTGGGGCGGGCTGCGGATCGGCTGGATCCGCGCCGACCCGGTGCTGCTGACCCAGATCGCCAGCGGACGCTCGGCCACCGACCTCGGCACCCCGATCTGGGAGCAGCTCGTCACCACGATCCTGTTCAGGCATCTGCCCGAGATCCTCGAGGAGCGCGCCGCACAGCTCGCCGCGGGCCGTGCCGCGCTCTACCACTCGATGCGCGAGCACCTTCCCGACTGGGAGCTCCCGCCGCGGATCGACGGCGGTCTCTCCGCGTGGGTCGGCCTGCCCGCGCCGGTCAGCTCCCAGCTCACCCTCGCCGCCAGACCGCACGGACTGCTCGTCACCGCCGGGCCACGGTTCGGGGTCGACGGCGCCTACGAGCGTCACCTGCGGCTGGCGATCACGCCCCGGCCCGAGCTCGTCCGGCGCGGAGTCGAGATCCTCGCCGAGGTCTGGCCCCGCGCCGCCTCCACCCCCGCCCTGGCCCTCACTACCTCCGAGGCCGTCGTCTGAGCCGCGACCCTGCGAGGTACGAGCAGAGTCGCGACGCGAAGAGATCGAGCGAGCGCGCGGCTGAGCTTGCGAAGCCGCGACCGCGGGTCGAGATCCGACCCGCTGCACCCGACACAGCCCGGCTCAGCCCCGGGCGAGAGCCTCCAGAGCCCACAGCCCGAGCCCGTCGAAGCGTGCCGACTCGTAGCTGGGTACGTCCCCGCTGGTCGCCTCCAGAAGCCGGCGGGTGGTGATGTGCGAGGCACCCCGGGCAAGGCTCGCGTTGGCGATGTCGGCAGCAGTCACGGTTCGCGGCGGGATCTCGCGACGTTCCCGGGCCCGTCGCCGCTCGTAGTCGAGCTCGTCGACCGTGATGCCGCGGATGATCGTCTCGGCGCTCCCCAGGGAGCGGGTTTCGATCAGCGCCTCGGCGAGCGGGAAGTCGTGCGTCTGGACCACGTCGAGGCGCCACACGGTGGCACTCGCCTCGCTCACCGGGACGGGTGTCTGTCCTCGCCTCATCTCCACGGCGCCTCGAAGTCCGCGCGCGGCTGCTGCGGCCAGCGTCGTCGCCTCGGTGGGATGCCAGCCGAGCGAGTCGCCGACCCTGTTCACGTCCGCGGTCCCCAGCGTCCCCACGTGGGTCCCGCCGAGCCCGCCGAGGATGGCGATCACCTGCTCGGCCGGAAGCTCCCCGTCCACACCCGGTCCGACGACGGCGAGCCGCACGGGAAGGCCGCTGCGCAACGCCGCCGCCAGCGTGAGCGAGTCGGCCAACGGGCTCAGCAGACCCGGCTCGTCTCCCCGAGCGACCACATCACCACCGACATCGACGACCGTGAGCGAGTCGGCGCCCAGGGCCCGAGCGAGATGCTGGAGCTGCTGGGCCAGCCCGATCGCACCATCCGCGAGATCGTGCAGGAAGAGGCGCGCGTCCAGGTCGCCGGCGAGCCGCGGCAGCACGGACCTGCCCGGAGGAAGGGTGTCGGTCGTGGTCGATATCTCCGCACGGACGCCCTCGACCAGGCGGAGCCCGATGAAGTCGCCCCGCGAGCGCGGGCCGGGCACCGGGTCGATGCGGAGCCGCTCCCAGGCGCAGGTCGACACGAACACTTCACCATCGTCCAGCTCGGGTTCCAGGACCTGACGCGCCAGGAGCACGCCGAGCGCATCACCCCCACCACCGGCCGCGACGAAGAGAGTGCTCACGCAGTCGATTCTGACCGCTCGGCACCCGGGGCGCCACCTGGTCGGCCGCATCGTCTGTCAAGAAGTTCGCGGGAACTCGTTGTGACCTGCGCCACGTTGGGTCACGATGTGCAGCATGCAAGGACTGATCCAGGACGCACCGCTGACCATCGACACGATCATCCGGCGCGCCGAGCGCGTCTTCCCGACGCGGGAGATCGTCACCAAGACCGCCACAGGTCTGGATCGCCACACGTTCAAGGACCTGGCCACCGAGGTGCGCAAGCAGGCCGGCGTCCTCGACCGGCTCGGCATCTCCGAGGACGGCCGGGTGGCGAGCTTCGCGTGGAACACCCTGCGCCACCTCGCGCTCTACTACTCCGTCCCCTGCACCGGCCGGGTGCTGCACACCGGCAACATCCGCTACTTCCCCGAGCAGCTCGTCTACACCTTCAACCATGCCGAGGACGAGGCCGTCTTCGTGGACCGGTCGCTGCTCGGCCTGCTGGCTCCGCTTCTCCCCCAGCTGACCACGCTCAAGCACATCGTCGTGATGGACGACGGGGTGCCGACCCCGCTGCCCGACGACCCGCGGGTCGTCTCCTACGAGGAGCTGATGGCCGACGCCGAGGAGGCGGTGATCGAGGGCCGGGTCACCGACGAGCGCACCGCTGCCGGGATCTGCTACACCTCCGGCACCACCGGCAACCCGAAGGGCGTCGTCTACACCCATCGCTCGCAGTACCTGCACGCACTGGCCTCCCTGGCCGGCACTCTCTTCGGCACCAACGACCGCGACCGCGTGCTTCCGGTGGTGCCGTTCTTCCACGCCAACGGCTGGGGCTTCGCCCACTCCTCCCTGCTGGCCGGCGCCAACCTGATCCTGCCCGGTCCCGACCTCTCGCCGGCCGGCATCATCAAGCTCCTCGAGGCCGAGAAGGTGACGATCGCGGCCGGCGTACCCACGATCTGGATGGGCATGGTCCCGCTCCTGAAGGACGCCGACCTGTCCTCGCTGCGCGTCGTCGTCTGCGGCGGCTCGGCGGTGCCGAAGTCGCTCTCGGAGGCCTGGCGCGAGGCGATCGGCCTGCCGATTACCCAGGCCTGGGGCATGACCGAGATGTCGCCGCTCGGCAGCGTGTTCAACGAGCGCGCCGAGATCGCCGACCTCTCCGAGGAGGAGAAGGCCGACTTCCGTACGTCGCCGGGCATCCCTGCCGTCGGCGTCGAGCTCCGCATCGTGGAGCCCGGGACCACCGACGAGCTCCCCTGGGACGGCGAGACGACCGGCGAGCTCGAGTGCCGCGGCCCGTGGATCGCGTCGGGCTACTACAAGGTCGACGCGCCGGGCTCCTTCTCCCCCGACGGCTGGCTGCGCACCGGTGACATCGCGGCGATCGAGCCGCTGGGCTACGTACGCATCGTCGACCGCACCAAGGACCTGGTGAAGTCCGGTGGCGAGTGGATCTCGACCGTCGCGATCGAGAACCTCATCATGGGCCACCCGAGCATCGCCGAGGCGGCGGTCGTCGCGGTGCCGCACCCGAAGTGGGGTGAGCGGCCGCTGGCCTTCGCGGTGGTCAAGGACGGCGAGTCGGTGACCAAGGAGGAGCTGCTCGGCTACCTGGCCGACAACCTGGGCAAGTGGCAGGTGCCCGACGACGTGGTCTTCATCGACGAGGTGCCCAAGACCTCGGTCGGGAAGTTCTCCAAGAAGACCCTGCGCGAGGAGTACGCCGACTACAAGCTGCCCACCGCATAGCGGAACGGTCAGCCCAGCTGCGCGAGGATCGAGGCGGACTCGGCCCTCGCGCAGCGGGCGTCCTCGTCCTTGCCGAGGGCGGCGCGGGCTTCGGCGAGATGGCCGAGCGCGTCGGCCAGGCCGGGCAGGTCACCGGCGGCGCGGAGCTTGGTCACGGCCTCCTCGAAGTGGCCCGCCGCCTCGTCGACCGAGCCGAGCTGCTGGTGGATCCAGCCGATGGTGGCGATGACGTTGCCCTCGCTGCGATAGCCCGGTGCCACCCGGCGCAGCTCGGCGAGCGCCGCCTCGCAGTGACCGAGCCCGGCCTCGTACGCACCGTCGAGGGCCTCGTAGAGACCCAGTCGCCCGGTCGTCCAGGCCGCCCGGATCGGGTCTCCCGCGCGAGCGAAGACCTCCGCCGACCGAGCCGCGTACGCAGCTGCCCCAGCATGATCGCCGGAGGCCGTCGCCACGGTGGCCAGCCGGTGCAGGCTCTTTCCCTCCCCCACCAGGTCGGCGGACTCCGTCGCCAGGTCGAGGGCCCGGCCAAGGTGATCGAGGGCGTCCTCGACCCGCCCGAGCCGCCCGCAGGCTGCCCCGGCGGCGCGGTGGATGACGCCGAGCCCGGCGGGGTCGCCGCCCTGGGAGACGCTGCGGCGCACACCCGGGAGCGCGGTCTCGGCCAGCGCGGCGAGCTCGATCCAGCGTCCCTGGAGATCGAGCAGACGCTCGAGGGCACCGACGAGCAGCACGATCCGATCGGGTGCGAGTCCCCGAGCGACGGCGACCTCGATCACTCGGGAGATCACCGGCAGCTGGGTGCCGATCCAGGCCAGCGCCTCGACGCTGTCGCCGATGACCTCAGGGGTGACCCCGTCGCGCATCGGCTCCAGCGCATCGAGGTGGCGCTGGTGGGGGTCGTAGGCGCTGTGCACCACCCGGGCGCTGAAGACGTAGTGGTCGATCATCCGCAGCTCGGCCGCCTCGCGGGCCTCCGCGGGCTCGCCGGTGGCGAGGTCGGCTGCGTACTCCCGGAGCAGGTCGTGCAGCGTGAACCGGCCGGGCGCGCACTCGGTCAGCAGGTTGGCCTCGGTGAGCTCGTCGAGCAGGCGCCGGGCCCGCACCCGGGAGATCCCGGCCAGGCTGGCCGCGGCCAGGACGGTGAAGGTCGGCCCGGGGTGCAGGCCGATCAGCCGGAACAGCCCGGCCGCGGCATCGGACAGGTGCTGGACCGACCACGAGAAGGTCGCCCGGAGGTCACCCCGTCCGCCGCCGAACCCGTCCAGGCGGGACTCGCCGAGTTCCTCGGCCAGGTCGGCGAGGGAGTGGGCCGGCCGGACCGCCGCCCGGGCGGCCACGACCGAGAGCGTCAGCGGCAACGAGGCGCACAGCTCGATGATCCGCTCCACGGCCTCCGGCTCGGCCAGCAGGCGGTCCTCGCCGAGCCGCCCGGCCAGCAGCTCATAGGCCTCCTCGTCGTCGAGCAGACCCAGCTCCATCGGTCTCGCACCGGCCTCCGCGACCAGGCCGGAGAGCCTGTTTCGGCTGGTCACCAGGGTCACACAGCCCGGGCTGCCGGGAATCAGGCTGCGGACCTGCTCGCTGTCGCGGGCGTTGTCGAGCACGAGCAGCACCCGCTTGCCGGCGAGCTTGCTGCGCAGCAGCCCCGCACGGCCGTCGATGTCCTGGGGTTGACGCGAGCGCTCCACCCCGAACGCCTCGAGCACCACCCCGAGCGCGTCCAACGGGTCGAGCGCGTCGCACGGGTCGAAGCCGCGCAGGTTCACGAACACCTGGCCGTCCGGGAAGCGGGACGTGGTCCGGTGCGCCCAGTAGAGCGCCAGCGTCGTCTTGCCGATCCCCGCCGTGCCCGCGATCGCCGAGATCACGACGGACCGACCGCCCTCGCCGTCGCCCCCGTTCGCCACCAGATCGTCCAGCGCCGTCAGATGGTCCTCGCGGCCGGCGAAGGCGGCGACGACCGGCGGCAGCTGGCGCGGCACGATCTCCTCGTACGTCCGGGCCGGCGCGGGCTCGGGATCGTCTCCCTCGATGATCCGCAACTGCAGGTCGCGTACGTCCTTGGAGGGCTCGACCCCGAGCTCGTCGCGGAGGACACGGAAGAGGCGCTGGTAGGCGTCCAGGGCCTCGGCCGTGCGGCCGGAATGCCACAGCGCCGTCATCAGCAGCAGCCACAGGCCCTCGCGGAGCGGGTTGGCCCGGACGACCGGACCCAGATCAGCCACGACGGCGGCCTGCCGGCCGAGCGCCAGGTCGGCGGCGGCGCGGGACTCGACGGCGACCAATCGCAGCTCGTCGAGCCGGGCGGCCTCGGTCGCGATCATCGGCGACTCACCGACCGCGCCGTACGCACCTCCGGTCCACAGCCCGAGGGCAGCGTCGAAGAGCATGCTGGCCCGCTCGTGCTCCCCGGTCTCGGCCGAGGCGCGGCCCTGGTCCATCAGGTCCTCGAAGCGGGCCTGGTCGATGTCCGCCCCGACCAGCGCATAGCCGTTGGCCCGGCTCTGCAGCTGGCGGCGATCCTCGCCGAGCGCCCGGCGCAGATCACGGACGCGCTGGTGAAGCAGGTTCACCCCCGTCGCCGGGGGTGAACCTCTCCACAGCTCGTCGACCAGGAGGTCGGAGGAGACCGGCGCTCCACGGCCGGCCGCGAGCAGGGCGAGCAGAGTCCGTCGCGTACGCGACAGCTTCTGCACCGTGCCGTCGTCACAGATCAGCTCGACGGCACCTAGGACCCGGACCCGCACCACACCTCCTGTTGACCACGCAGCATTACGTCCGAGAAGAAACATCGTCTCATCACCACAGAGATGGTGACGCGTAATGCCGCCAGAAGGTTGCCTGGAGGTTGGTGCTGAATCCAGATTTAGGGCTTCTGTACTACGGAACCCGCCACAGGCCGCTCTCGCCGCCCTTGTCGATCTGGAACCCGACCTGCTTGATGTTCACCCCGACCGGGACGACGAACGGCACCAGGGCCGTCCGCTGGTCACGCGGCTGCAGCCCGAACGGGTTCGGGAACACCTCGCCGCCGTCGACCGTCACCGTGCTGGGCAGGCTCTTGTACTTCTTGCCCGAGGCGTCGATGACCGTCGTGCCGGTGGCAGGGCTGTCGTTGAAGACCCTCGACCCGGCGTTGACGACCTGGATCTCGACGGCCATCACCCGCGACCCCGGCGGGGTCTCGGTGCCGTCCGTGAAGGACGTCTCGAAGACGTCGTGCACGATCACCCTCAACAGGATCCCCGGTGCTTCGCCCTTGATGGTCCCCTCAGTCGTCAGCCCGAGCTGCTGGTTCTGCTCGATCCTCTCGGTGCTGTCGACGGTGATCACCTTCTTCTCCATCGCGGGGTTCTCGCGGTGGTTGTTGCTGTAGAACCCGTTGTCGATGGAACTGTCCGAACCGCAACCGACCCCGGCCGCCGCAACGACTCCCCCGAGGACCAGCATGGCCATGCGACGCACTCGCACTCCTTATGAAATTTGTTGCACTGGAAAGGAAATTGTTCCCCCTGATTTACCATGGCAACATGCCGGAGTCCAAGCAATCGGCCTAGGGTCTAAGGTCCCAATCCGGGTCCAACTCTTCGAGACTATTTCCACAGCACGAAGTAGTGGACGACCACCGGGACCACCGGCACCACGAGAAAACCAGGGCGTGACCAGCGAAAGCTTGTTGATCAGGCGTACGCCGCCCACAGCCCTCGCGCGCGCCACCCTTGTCGGCGCCGGTCGCGCCCTGGGCGGACCCTACTCGGTCGCCACCGAAGGACGCTCGACGAGACCGGCCAGCTTGGCCGGAGCCTGGATGCAGTAAGAGTCGGTCAAGAGCTCGGCGACCTCGTCCCAGTCGGTGTCGTCGTCGAGAATCATCCCGACCACGTTGCCACCCCAGCCGGCCTTGAAGTACGGAGGGCCGAGGTGCTCGAAGGCCACCACCTCGTCGGGCTCACCGCGGAACACGATCCGGAAGAGCTGGTCCTCGCCACCGAAGACGTGTGCGATCGTCGCCTGGCCGACCCGCCAGCGCACCCCCACCCAGGCGTCGTCCTCGAGGCACTTCGGGAACGCGCCGAGGATCTCCCTCAGCCGCGCCACCATCGCCTCGGGAACCTCTGGACGCTCAGCCATGCCTCCGATCCTGCCAGGGACCGCCGACACTTCTAATTGCTATACATGTTTACGATCAACATGTATGGTTTCTGGCATGAAGAAGCAGACGATCGGACACGTCGTGTGGCGCCTCGCCATGCGTCTGCGGGTGTCGATGGACAGAGCCCTCGCGCCCCTGGGCCTCACCCACGCGCAGTACTCGCTCATCGCCTCCCTCTACGGCCTCCGCGCCGCGGAGGCCCCGACCCAGAAGCAGCTGGCCGACCTCACCGGTCTGGAGCCGATGTACGTCTCCAAGCTCGCCCGTCAGCTCGAGACGAAGGGCTGGATCGAGCGCGTCCGCGACGCGAAGGACACCCGAGCCGTACGTCTCGCCATCACGCCCGAGGGCACCGAGGTGACCCGCGAGGCGATCGCGGTGACCGGCCGGCTGCTCGACCAGCTCACCGCACCGCTCGGCGGGCGCAACAGCCGCCGTGCCGCCGAGGCGCAAGCAGCGCTCGAGGCGATGCTCACCGCCCCCATCGACACCGACCCCACACCTGGAGACCGATCATGACCACCGCAGCGCCCCCGCTCACCGGCGCCAACCTGGGCCTCGCCTACTTCGCGATCCGCAAGAACCTCCTCGACCTGCTCGACGACTACGACCTGACCTTCGAGCA
Organism: Nocardioides sp. NPDC059952; assembly: GCF_042730435.1. NCBI lineage: Bacteria > Bacillati > Actinomycetota > Actinomycetes > Propionibacteriales > Nocardioidaceae > Nocardioides > Nocardioides sp. NPDC059952. The sequence goes on from NZ_JBHWLY010000037.1 coordinate 23,900, forward strand.
GTCGCTCCTGCTCAACTACCTGCACCGGGGCGAAGCCACGCGCGCCGATCTCGTCGCCTCGACCGCCGACAACATCAAGGTCTCCGCGGCCGAGGTCGAGTCCCATCTCGACGCGGCGATCGCGCGCGGGCTGGTCGCGGACGGTCTCACGCTGACCGCGGAGGGCGCCCGCGTCCAGGAGGAGATCGTGGCGCGTACGCAGCCGCTGACCAAGACGTTCTTCGCCGACCTCCCACCCGAGGACGTCGCCGCGACCGCGCGCGTCCTGGCCACCCTCACCGAACGCGCGAACGCCGCCTTGGCCGCCTCCTAGGATGCAGGGCATGGCGCAGGAGAGATACGACGTAGTGGTAGCCGGCGGCGGACACAACGGCCTCACCGCCGCCGCCTATCTGGGCCGGGCGGGCCTCTCGGTCCTGGTGCTCGAGCGGCTCGACCACGTCGGCGGCGCGGCGATCTCGGCGCAGGCCTTCGAGGGCTTCCCGACCCGGCTCTCGCGCTACTCCTACCTCGTCTCGCTGCTCCCCGAGCAGATCCGCACCGACCTCGGGCTCGACATCGAGCTCGCGTCGCGGCAGACCGCGTCGTACTCCCCCTTCCTCGACGGCTCCCGCGCCACCGGCCTCCTCGTGGAGACCCCCGAGGGCGAGGCCACCGCGGCGAGCTTCCGTGCGGTGACCGGGTCGGACGAGGAGTACGCCGCGTGGCAGTCGTTCTACTCCGAGGTCGGCGAGCTCGCGCAGGTCGTGGCGCCGACCCTCACGTCCCCGCTGCCCACGGGTGCGGCGATCCGCTCGGAGGTGGGGGCGCCGATCTGGCGTGACATCGTCGAGCGGCCGCTCGGGGAGGCGGTCGAGCGCCGCTTCGCCAACGACCTGGTCCGCGGCGTGGTCGCCACCGACGCCCTCATCGGCACCTTCGCCGGCCTGGGCGAGGCGAGCCTGATCCAGAACCGCTGCTTCCTCTACCACCTGATCGGCAACGGCACCGGCGAGTGGCGGGTCCCGATCGGCGGGATGGGCGCGGTCACCGGAGCGATCACCAAGGCCGCGTACGCCGCCGGGGCGGAGGTCGTCACGAGCGCGACCGTCACCTCGATCAGCGGCGGGGCCGTCGGCGAGGGCGCCGAGGTCACCTGGACCGACGCCTCCGGCTCCCACACCGTGGCCGCCGACTACGTGCTCTCCGGCGTGGCCCCGTACGTCCTCGACGGCCTCCTCGGCCACCCTGCGGCCGCGGCCAAGCCGGTGGGCGCCCAGCTCAAGATCAACATGCTCCTCTCCCGCCTGCCCCGGCTGCGCTCCGGCGAGGACCCCGAGGTGGCCTTCGCCGGCACGCTCCACCTCGGCGAGTCCTACTCGGAGCTCGAGAGGGCGTACGCCGAGGCAGCCGCCGGCTCGGTCCCCACCGAGATGCCGGGCGAGGTCTACTGCCACTCGCTGACCGACCCGTCGATCCTCGGCGACGTCCCGCCCGGCACCCAGACCCTCACCTACTTCGGCCTGCACGCCCCGGCGACCCTCTTCGAGGACCCCGCCACGCGTTCGGAGCGCAAGGAGCAGGCCGTCGAGCGTGCCATCGCCTCCCTGGACCGCCACCTGCTCGACCCGATCTCCTCCGTCGTCGCCCGCACCGCGGATGGCGAGCCGTGCATCGAGGCCAAGATCCCTCAGGAGATCGAGGCCGACCTCGCCATGCCCGGCGGCCACATCTTCCACGGCGACCTCGCCTGGCCCTGGGCCCCCGACGACGCCGACCTGACCACCCCTGCCGCCCGCTGGGGCGTCGCCACCGACCTCGGCACCGTGCTCGTGTGCGGCTCGGGCGCCGTGCGCGGCGGTGCCGTCTCCGGCCTGGGCGGCCACAACGCCGCCCAGGCGGTCCTCGAGCTCCGCTGACCCCCTCCTCGATTTGGGCCGCATCCGCGCCCGCTGCTAATGTTCCTCTCGTCGCCGAGCGCGCCTGACGGGCTCCAAGACATGCGCCATTAGCTCAATTGGTAGAGCAGCTGACTCTTAATCAGCGGGTTGTAGGTTCAAGTCCTACATGGCGTACCAAACAAGGCTCCTGACCAGCACAAACGGTCGGGAGTTTCTTGCATTTCAAGCCCTTGCCATCCGAGCGTAAGGAATGGCGGCTACAACGCCGATCGCGTCAGCACAGCAGATCGCCGGAGCTTCCGCTGCACCGAACGCAGTAGCGTCGCGCCGTCCGCATCCGAGAGCCCGAACGTGTGCACGGCGTCGAGACCCGAGCCGTAGACCTCGCTCGCCCAAACGAGCTCCGTGGCGACCATCGCTCTTGTCCAGCCCCAACACGAGAGCTGCCCACCGTCACGGAGCAAACGCCTCGAGCTCGCACAAGCGGTCAGATCCGCCACAGGCTCGAAGCCCGTCACACGCGCCAGCGCATCCGTTTGGCTCGCCGGCCCTAGCCACTCGCACAGCCCCCAGCGCCACGCCCCGCTCCCCAGGTTTGCACGACACCACCTGGTATCAGCGCGACCGGGCCGTCACGATCGAGACCACAGCCGGCGACCTGGAGGTCGCCGACCCGATCGAGGTCGCTCAGTACGGGCGGTGGGCCGAGGCTCTGACGTCGGTCGCGCTCACCGGGCAGGCCGCGGCTGACCGGGACCGCGATCTCACCCGCGATCGTGGCCGGTCTGCCAGCGAGCTCAGTACGCCTTTTTGATGGCGTAGTCGGCCTGCTTCTTGGTGAACTTGTCGCCGGCCGGCGATGTCAACTGGTCGTACATGGCCTGCTCGGACATCGGCATCGTGGCCTGGTAGTTCTCCACCGCTTCGACGGCCTCGGCATTCCAGTCGACCTTGATGTGGTTGACGGCGAAGACGGCGTCCTTCTTCGGGTACTTGTCACCGGCGGGGGACGAGAGCTGGTCGACGAGGCCCTTGCGGGAGAACGGCATCGTGTCGACGTAGTTCTGCGCCGCCCCGATGGCGGCCTCCTGGGAGGACGTGTACTTCGGCTTCTTGGTGTTCTCGTCCTGCGAGGACCCGTCGGCGGCTGTGCCATCGGTGGTCTCGGCGCAGGCCGTGGTGAACAGCAGAGGTACGGCGACGGCGATGGTCGCGATGATGTGCTTCATGGGCTCTCTCCTTGTCGAGTCCGAGATTCGCCTCAAATTCGAACGGTAGCCCTTTGCTTAAGCATTGTCACCCGATTGCATCGAACAAGGGCGGGTTGCATAACGAAACATGTGTCTGCCTTCGATACGACCGGATAACGAATGTTCGCCGCGATACGGCGGATGTGGGGATGACTGCGCCACGATTCCCTACGAACAACCGTTGACCAACCAGACCCTCGAGGCATGCCGTACATCGAAACCGGCTCTCACCTGGTCTTCCAGGTGAGAGCCGGTTTCTGGTCATCTAGTCCAGGCAGGATTGCCGCTTCATCGCTAATCTTGAGGGGTAGCGCCTCAGCAGGTGACAGCCCCGACCGCGGCCGACTGCACGGTCTTGGCGTACTTGCCGAGGACGCCGCGGGTGTACTTCGGCGGCAACGGCTCCCAACCGACCTTGCGCTGCTCGAGCTCGCCGGCATCGACACCGAGCTCGAGGATGCGGTTGGCGACGTCGAGGGTGATCGGGTCGCCGTCCTGCACGAACGCGATCGGGCCGCCGTCGACGGCTTCGGGCGCGATGTGGCCGACACAGAGGCCGGTGGTTCCGCCGGAGAACCGGCCGTCCGTCACCAGGATGACGTCCTTGCCGAGGCCCGCGCCCTTGATCGCGCCGGTGATGGCGAGCATCTCGCGCATACCTGGGCCGCCCTTGGGACCCTCGTAGCGGATCACGACGACGTCTCCGGCCACGATCTGGCCCGCGGTGAGCGCGTCCAGCGCGGCGCGCTCGCCGTCGAACACCCGCGCCGTGCCGCTGTACGTCGACTCGTCGAAGCCCGCGCTCTTCACGACCGCTCCCTCGGGGGCGAGCGTGCCCTTGAGGATGGTCAGGCCGCCGGTCTTGTGGATCGGAGCGTCGAGGTTGCGGATGATCGTGCCGTCGGGCGACGGGGGCGCCAGCTCGTCGAGGTTCTCGGCCATCGTCTTGCCGGTCACGGTCAGGGTGTCGCCGTGCATCAGGCCGGCGTCGAGCAGCGCGCGCATCACCATCGGGATGCCGCCGATCTTGTCGACGTCGTTCATGACGTACTTGCCGAACGGCTTCATGTCGGCCAGATGCGGGACCTTGTCGCCGATCCGGTTGAAGTCGTCCAAGGTCAGCTCGACCTCGGCCTCGTTGGCGATCGCCAGCAGATGGAGCACGGCGTTCGTGGAGCCGCCGAGCGCCATGACGACCGTGATGGCGTTCTCGAACGCCTCCTTGGTCATGATCTGGCGAGCGGTGATGCCCTTGCGAAGCAGATTGACCACGGCCTCGCCGGACCGGTGCGCGAAGCCGTCGCGACGACGGTCGACGGCCGGCGGTGCTGCCGAGCCCGGCAGGCTCATCCCCAGCGCCTCGCCGACCGAGGCCATCGTGTTGGCGGTGTACATGCCCCCACACGCACCTTCGCCCGGGCAGATCGCCCGCTCGATCCGATCGACCTCCTCGCGAGTGATCTTGCCGGCGAGACAGGCCCCGACGGCTTCGAACGCGTCGATGATCGTGACGTCCTTGCCGTCCACGTTGCCCGGCATGATCGACCCGGCGTAGAGGAAGACGCTCGCGAGGTCGAGCCGGGCCGCGGCCATCAGCATGCCGGGAAGGCTCTTGTCGCAGCCGGCGAGCAGCACTGAGCCGTCGAGCCGCTCGGCGTTCATGACGACCTCGACCGAATCGGCGATCACCTCGCGGCTGACCAGCGAGAAGTGCATCCCCTCGTGTCCCATCGAGATGCCGTCGGAGACCGAGATGGTGCCGAACTCGAGAGGGTAGCCCCCACCCGCGTGTACGCCGTTCTTCACGGCCTTCGCGAGCCGGTCCAGCGACAGGTTGCAGGGCGTGATCTCGTTCCAACTGGACGCAACGCCGATCTGCGACTTGGCGAAGTCCTCGTCCCCCATGCCCACCGCGCGGAGCATCCCACGGGCGGCAGCCTTCTCCAGGCCGTCGGTGACATCGCGTGAGCGAGGCTTGATGTCGGGTGATTCGGTCATACCAGCAGCGTAGTAGCGGATGCGCACCCTCGGCCCGATCTGGCATCCCTCCGGATCCCGGGCGTGGCGTCCTCCGCACCCCGGACCGCCATGTCAGAATGAGAATGATTCCTGATTCTAGGCGCGGGTGAGTAGAGCGCCGGGGTGGCCTTCGGCCTGCCTGATCAGGCTTCTCGGACCTCGATCTTCCCCTGGACAAGGACATGCCCTGATGGCATCGCCACTGCGTGACATCCTGCGGCCCGTACGCGGCCGCCTCCTCGCCTGCATCGCGCTGACCGTGGTCTCCACGGTCGCCGGGCTGGTGCCGATGATCGGCATCGTCGAGCTGGCTCGGATCCTGTTACCGGCCACCGGTGGCGCGAGCATCGACGCAGGACGGGCTTGGCTGGTGGTGCAGGTGAGCCTGGGTGCGCTCGGCATCCGACTGGCCACCATCTTGGCCGCGTCGTGGCTCTCCCACGCCGCCGACCTGGATCTCTCGGTGCTGCTGCGGCGAAGCCTGGTCGCCCGGCTGGGCCGGGTGCCGCTGGCGTGGTTCACCGAGCGCTCCTCAGGGCAGGTGAAGAAGGCGGTCCAGGACGACGTGGCCGCGCTGCACCACCTGGTCGCGCACTCGGCGATGGAGCTGACTGCAGCGATCACGCTCCCGGTCACGGTGGCGGCGTACCTGCTCTCGGTCGACGTCACCATGGCGCTGATCACCTGCGTCCCGCTCGTCCTCGGCATCACCGGTCTGCGGATCTCGATGCGCGGCGCGGCCGAGCTCTACCAGACGTACGACCGCGGGCTGGCCGAGCTCGGCTCGGCCGCGGTGGAGCTGGTCAACGGGATCACGGTGGTCAAGACGTTCGGCCGGGAGGGCCGTACGCATCGCCGGTTCACCGAGGTCGCGCAGCGCTTCGGTGGGTTCAACCGCGACTGGATGCGGCACTCGGCGCTCGGGATGCTGCTGATGGAGCTCGCCCTGACCCCGGTGCTGACCCTCGCGCTCGTCGCGGTCACGGGTGCGCTCCTGGCGAGCCGGGGTCACCTCGCCGCGATCGACCTGGTCCCGTTCCTGGTGCTGGGGCTGACCATGACCGCACCGGTGACCGTCGCCGGGTACGCCGGCCGCGAGCTGCGCGAGGCGACCGGTGCCGCCCAGCGGATCCAGGAGCTGCTGGCCACCCCGGAGCTCCCGGTCCCGGCGACCGCCGCGAACCCGGAGGGCGGTCGGGTGGAGCTGCGCGGCGTCGGCTTCGCCTACTCCCCCGGCGGCCGGCTCGTGCTGGACGGGATCTCGCTGACCCTCGAACCCGGCACCGTGACCGCTCTGGTCGGCCCGTCCGGCTCGGGCAAGTCGACGCTGGCGCGGCTGCTGCCCCGCTTCGCGGACCCCACGCTCGGGTCCATCAACCTCGGTGGCTGCGACCTGCGCAGCCTGACCAGCGAGCAGCTCTACGAGCGGGTCTCGTTCGTCTTCCAGGAGACCTCGCTGCTGCGCACCAGCGTCCGCGACAACATCCGGCTGGCTCGCCCGGACGCCTCCGACCAGGACGTACGCCACGCCGCGGCCGCCGCGCAGATCCTGGACCGCCTCGACGCCCTGCCGCGTGGGCTGGACTCGGTGGTCGGCGCGGACGCGCTGCTCTCCGGGGGTGAGCGGCAGCGGGTCGCGATCGCTCGGGCGATCCTGGCCGACACCCCGGTCCTCGTCCTCGACGAGGCCACCGCGGCGGCCGACCCGGAGTCGGAGGCGCAGGTGCAGCAGGCGCTGTCGCGGCTGGTCGCGGGACGTACGCTCCTCGTCATCGCCCACCGGCTCTCCACGATCACCGGAGCCGACCGGATCGTCGTCCTCGACTCCGGGCTGGTCGCCGAGTCCGGCACGCATGCCGACCTGCTCGCCGCCGACGGCCTCTACGCCCGGCTGTGGCGGGCCGACCAGCGCGCCCACTCAGGACCCGTCCACACCCAGACCGCCGAGGTGGCCCGATGATCTCCGTCGTACGCATGCTCAGCACCCTCCTCGACCACGACGGCCGCCGACGGCTGCTCCGGGTGGTCGTCACCTTCGTCGCCACCGGCGTCCTCCAGGGCCTCGCCTTCGCCGCCCTGGTGCCGCTGCTGGTCGCCCTCTTCACCCAGGACTGGAACGGGGTGACCATCTGGGCAGGGGCGCTCCTGGGGCTGCTGGTGGTCCACCACGTGCTGCTCACTCTCGCCGACCTGGCCGGCTACGACCTGGCCTGCGACCTGCTCGACCGCACCCTGGCCCGGCTCGGCGAGCACGTCGCCCGGCTCCCGCTCGGCTGGTACGACGCCGACCGCACCGGGATGGTCGGCAGGATGGCGTCCAAGGGCGCGGCTGACATCTCCTCGATCCCGGGCCACCTGCTGCGGCCGATGACCGCCGCCGTGGTCAGCCCGGTCACCGTGGTCGCCGCGCTGCTGGTCCTGGAGTGGCGGCTCGGGGTGGCGCTGCTGGCCGGCGTCGTCCTGGTCTTCGCCGCGACCCGCCTGCTGAGCGTGATCATCGGACGCTCCGAGGCCGGCTACGACGCCGCGATGGCCAACGGCTCGGCGCGCGTCGTGGAGTTCGCGCTCAACCAGCAGGCCCTGCGGGTCTTCGGCCGCACCGTCCACGGCAACGAGCTGGTCGAGGACGCCTTCGCGGCCCAGCGGGCGGCGAGCAGGCGGATGCTGGTGACCGGCTTCGGTGGTCGCGGACTCCAGCTGCTCGCCGTCCAGGCGCTGCTCACCGTGGTGGTCGCGCTCTCGGTCCACCTCGTCCTCGGCGGCAGCCTCGACGCCCCGACCGCGGTCGGGCTGCTCGTGCTCAGCGTCCGGTTCGTGGAGTCGATGGTCGACCTCGGCGAGCTCTCCAGCGCGCTGCGAATCGCCCAGGGGTCGCTGCGCCGGGTCCTGGACCTGCTCGAGATCGCCCCGCTCCCCGAGCCTGCCGTCCCCGCGACCGCGCGAGACGGCGCGGTCGAGATGACCGACGTCTCCTTCTCCTACGACGGCTCGACCGCGGTTCTCGACGGGGTCTCCTTCACCGCCCCGGCCCGCTCGCTGACCGCGATCGTCGGGCCCTCCGGATCCGGCAAGTCGACGCTGCTCCGGCTGGCCGCCCGGTTCCACGACGTCACCTCCGGGTCGGTGCGGGTCGGTGGGGTCGACGTACGCGACCTGGGGACCGAGGCGCTGATGGCCGACGTCTCGATCGTCTTCCAGGACGTCTACCTCTTCGAGGGGACGCTGCGGGACAACGTCCTGCTCGCGGCCCCCGCCGCCGACCCGGCTCGCCTGGCGGAGGCCGCGCGGCTGGCGCGGGTCGACGACATCGTCGCCCGTCTCCCGCACGGCTGGGACACCCGGGTCGGCGAGGCAGGCTCCACGCTGTCGGGCGGCGAGCGCCAGCGGGTCGCGATCTGCCGGGCACTCCTCAAGGACGCCTCCGTCGTCCTCCTCGACGAAGCCACCGCGGCGCTCGACGCCGAGAACGAGGCAGCCGTCCAGGAGGCCCTGACCGCCCTGGCCGCCGATCGCACCGTCATCGTCATAGCCCACCGGCTCCAGACGGTGACCGCGGCCGACCAGATCCTCGTCCTGGACGGCGGCCGGATCGCCGAGCGCGGCAGCCATGCCGACCTGCTCGCGACCGAGGGCCGCTACCGGGACTTCTGGCAGCAGCGTACGACCGCGGCGGGCTGGCAGCTGGTCGGCGAGCCGACCGGCTGAGCGTTCCCTGCCGAGTGCCTACGGCGCGCCGACGGCGCGGAGGACGAACTCCTCGATCCGGTCGGCGGGGAGGTTGCGGGTGCCGAGGACCGAGTGCACGAGGGCGAGCGTGGCGTCGACGTCGGAGACGGCGAAGATGCCTTGCTCGGCACCCTGCTCGAGGATCTCGGCGAGAACCTGCTCGACGGCGACGATGTGCTCGCGGATCTCCTGGCGCGCCTCCTCGGGGAGGCCGCCGTAGACCTGGGGGCCGAAGCCCATGTGGAACTTCTCGCCGAGGGTGAGGTGGTTGCGTACGTAGATCCGCAGCCGCTCGGCCGGGTCATCGCTCGCGGCGAGCTGGGCCTGCAGGGAGGCGACGTACTCCGAGGTCTCGTGGGTCGCGAAGGCGACCATGACTGCGTCCCGGTCCTTGAAGTGGTGGTAGATCGCGGTGCGGCCGATGTCGGCGCGCTGGGCCAGCTTCGACATGCTGATCGCGTCGTAGCTGCCCTCGGCCATCAGCTCGGCGAACGCCGCGAAGATCCGTTCGCGCACCAGCCTGCGGTGCTCGGGGACGTTCTCGGCGGCGATTCGGGGCACGAGTACGAACCCTAGTGCAGCCGCGCCGGTGAGCCCCCGCACCCTGAGGCGAGGGCTCACCGGCGCCGCGACCTACCTCGCGGTGACGGTCCGCGTCCCGGTCACCGCCTTGTAATTGGCGTTGCCGGTGTAGCTGATCTTGATCGTCCACCTGCCCTTGCCGAGGCGCTTGGACTGCGCGCCGGTCAGGGACACCTTGGCGACGCCGCTCTTGATGGTGGCCCGACCTGCGACCGACTTCTTGCCGCGGATGAAGGTCACCTTGACCTTGCCGGTCGGCTTCGCGACGCCGGCCTTGCCGACGACGACGGTCTTGAACCCGACCCGCTGGCCTGCCTTGACCTTGGTCGTCCACGAGGTCTTGTAGCCGACGCTCGCCTTCGCGATCGACACCACCGGCTTCGCGGTGGCGGCGGCGACGGTGCCCGAGCCGTTGTACGTCGCGGTGAAGGTGTGCTTACCCGTCGCGAGCGACTTGGGCAGGGTGAAGGTGGTCCGGCCGCTGGACAGCGTGCGGGTGCCGTACGACTTCGAGCCCTCCTTGAGGGTGACCGACCCGCCGACCGAGACCGCGGAGCGGACCGCGACCGTCACCGAGCCGGACGTGCCGTAGCTGCCGTTGCGCACCGACGTCGAGACGCTGGAGGATGCCTTCGCCACGGTGAGCGTGACGTTCTTCGAGGACGCGGCCACGGTGCTGCTGCCCTCGTAGGAGACGGTCAGGCTGTGCGTGCCGACCGCGAGGTTCGTCGGCAGCGCGACGGTCGCGCGCCCGTCGCTCAGGGTGGCGCTCCCCCGGCTGGTCGAGCCCTCCTTCACGGTTACGGTCCCGGTCGCGGTGGGCGAGACCGTCACGCCGATCGAGCTGGCGGTGCCGTACGGCCGCGCCTGCACGGTCGTGGCCAGCGTCGAGGCGGCTGCCGTGGTGAAGGTGATCGGGGTGAAGGTCTCGTACGTCGCCTGGACGGCACCGCTGCCGGCGTAGGTGTAGATCCCGTAGTCGGTCAGCGCCGGGTCGGTCGCCTTCGCGTCGATCGCGGCCTTGTCGATGGTCAGCTCGGCGGTGAAGGTGCCGTCGGGGCGCAGCTCGATCGCGCCGGCCCCCGGACCGCCGATGGTCGCGGTGTCCTCGGCCAGCACGGCCCAGTTCACCGAGGTGTTCACCCGGCTGGACGAGGGCGCACCCGCGGACGGCCTCCAGAGATCGGCAACCTTGCCGAAGGCCACGTACGCACCGGCGGGCTTCCCGGCCAGCGGCGGCCGGGCCCCGGTCGCGGCTGCCGGGTCGAAGCCGGTGCCTTCCACCGTCACCGTCGTCTGGCCCGCCTCCGGCACGGAGGTCTGGGAGACGGTGACGGAGGCCGGCTCCGCGGCCTGGGTCTCCGGGACGACGACCTCGAGCGGGATCGTGGGCTTGCGCGAGTCGGCCGCGCCGCCGCTGGAGTACCAGTAGGACGCCGAGCCGACGCCGACCTGGTAGTCGACGAAGGACTGCGGGAACGCACCCCAGGTGGCGCCGGTGCGGGACTGAGCGGTGCCGCCGGCGGGCGCCTCGTACTCGACGCCGAGGTAGTCGGGAGTGACGACCAGGCCGGTCTCGGTCACGTCCACGCCGCTCAGCGTGGCCAGGGTGACCTCGGCGGGGGCGAGCTCGGTCCAGGCGCCGGTGTCGTTCATGTCCGAGCCGTAGCCGCTCAGCGTCGCGGTGACCGTGCCGACGCCGTTGTCGACGGTCAGCTCCGGGTCGGAGACGTAGAAGAACGACATGCCGCTGTAGTAGACGACGGTGAAGTCGCCGTCCCAGGAGATCGAGGCGTCGTCGGCCGCGGCGTCCAGGGTGCCGGAGCCGCTGTCGATCACGACCTGGTGGTCGCTGAACTTGGTGAACGTGATCGCGGTGCCGTCCGGCGCGGTGCTCAGCCCGGCCCAGGTGGTCGCCGCGTAGCTGCCGTCGGCCTGCTCCTTCTCGATCGTCACGTCACCGTCGGTCGCCTTCCACCCGGCGGCGGCGCCGTTGGCCCAGGTCGCGCCCTGGTCGGCAGCGCTGAGGGTCTGGCCGCCGGCGCCGGGGTTGCCGAGCTTGCCGGCGGCGAAGTGGTTGTAGGTGCCGGGCGCGAAGGCCCGGGAGTTGGATTCGTTGGTGAAGCCCCAGCGGAACTGGACGTCGTCGACCGAGACCGGCGCGGCCTGCGCGGGGGCTGCGGCGAGAGCGGCGAGCCCGGGGATGATCAGCCCGGCAGCCAGGGTGAACGCGAGCCCACGACGGGCTCTGGCCTTCAAGGACATGGAGATATGCCTCTCGTACGAAGAAGGGTGGGGATGCCGGACGACCGGCCGGCACGGCCGAGAGCGAGCCGAGGCTCCAACTCCAAGCAAGGTTAGCCTTGCCTAAGTTAGGTTTACCTTAGAAGATCCTGGACTTCTTGACAACCTGTCAGCCGCGACGCGGCCGCACGGTGCGCAGGACGATCACCGCTGCCCCGAGAAGGGCCGCCGTGCCGAGCCACCAGGGCCAGGACGTACGCCACGCCAGCACGCCCGAGGCCAGCTCGGCGCCCAGCCCCATCAGGGTGTCCACCGGTCCGGCCAGCGCCGGAAAGGCAGCCGTCGCGGCCGCCAGCGCGGGCAGGACCGCCGGGCTCACGGCAGGGCCGACCGAGGGGCTCGGCGAGGCGCCCGCCGGCGCCGTGACCACGGGGTTGGAGACGGTCCCTCCGCCACCGTCGTCGCCGCCTTCGACCGCCGGCTTCGTGGTGGTCACCGGCTTGGCCGCGTCGTAGGAGACCGACACCGGCAGGGCGACCTTGTGGGCGTCGGAGGCACCACCGGAGGAGTACCAGTAGGAACCCGAGCCGGCGGTGGTCTGGTAGTCGACGAACGACTGCGGGAACGCGCCCCAGCTCGACCCGCTGCGCACCTGCGCGGTCGCCGTCGACGGCACGCTCACCTTCACCCCGCGGTAGACCGGTGTCGCGGTGAAGCCGCGGGCTCCGGCCAGGTCGACCTTGCCGAGCCTGGCGAGGTCCACCTTCCGCGGCGCCACCGGGGCCCACTGGGTGGTGTCGGTCTGCGAGGAGGCGTAGCCGGACAGCGTCGCGGTCAGGGTCGCGGTGCCCTTCGAGACGGTCAGCGCCGGGTCGGTGACGTAGAAGAACGTCATCCCGGAGTAGTAGAGCACCGTGAACGAGCCCTTCCAGCGCACCGACCCGGAGCCGGTCGAGGGATCGATCCGCCCGGTGCCACCGCTCAGCACCACCTGGTGGTTGCTGAACCTGCCACCTGAGGTGGTCAGCTTCGCCCCGGTGGAGTCGGTGCCCAGTCCGGCCCAGGTCGCGGCCCGGTAGGCCGAGGCGTCGGCGGAGTATTTCTCGATGCGTACGTTGCCAGAGCTCTGCTTCCAGCCCGACTGCTTCAGGGTCGCGCCGCCCTTGCCCGGGTCGGCGATCTTCCCGGCGGAGAAGAAGTTGTAGGTCCCCGGCGCGAAGGCGGCGTTGTTGGACTCGTTGTTGATCCCCCAGCGCAGGGCGGCGTTCTTCACCACGAGGGCGCCCTCAGGGTCGGCCGGCGTGGACGGAGCGGGAGTCGGCTCCGGCGTGGGAGTCGGCTCGGGCGTCGGCTCCGGCGTCGGCTCCGGGGTCGGCTCGGTCACGACCGGGTCGGAGCCGGTGAAGTCGACCGCGAACGGCAGCGGCGGCTTCATGGCGTCGGCGGCGCCGCCCGAGGAGTACCAGTAGGAAGAGAGCCCGGAGGCGAAGTGGAAGTCGAGGAACTCCTGCGGCCAGGCGCCCCAGCCGGCGCCGGTGGTCACCTGCGGCGTCTGGTCCTCGGGCACGGTGACCCGGCGCCCGGCGTAGTCGGGAGCGATCGTGATCCGCCCGTCCGGGTCGATCTCCGCGCCCGCAAAGGTCGCGACGGTGACGTCCGCGACCGGGTCCATCGGCTCGCGGCTGTCCGGGTCGGTCATCGAGGAGGCGTAACCGGACATGTCGGCGCGGAGCTCTCCGGTCCCGTCGGCGGCGACCGTCAGCACCGGGTCGGAGAAGGTGAACGGCACCAGCCCGCCGTAGAAGTTGACGCTCCAGTCGCCCTCCCAGGCGACGGTCCCGGACCCGTCGGCGGCCAGCTCGGCCCGCCCCTCGTCGAACCGGACCAGCTGCTGCACGGACCCGCCGACCTGCCGGGTGCGGGTGGCGTACGTCGCCTGGGACCGTGTCCCGTCGGTGGCCACGTGCACGATCGAGACGTCGTCGGCGACGCCCCGGTAGGTCGCCTGGTCGCCGGCGGAGGCACCCGCGGAGAAGTAGTTCGACCCACCGAACGGGGGCGCCGACTGCATCTCGACGTTGCCCGCCCACTCCAGCGCCACCCCCTCGAGGACCACCCCCTCGGCCGGGGTGTCAGCAGCGAGGGCGGGGACCTGGGGCACGCCCAGGAGCGCGACCAGTCCGGCCACCAGACCAGCGGAGAGTCGGCGGTTGTTCATGTGGGGGCTGTCCTTGTCGTTTAAGGGCCTGTCACCTGCGGTAGGTGTCGAGGTTGGCGCCGAGCTCCTCGAAGAGCGCCTGGTTGAGACCGAAGGCGACCTGGACCTCCTCGACGATGCGGATCTTCTCCGCGGGGCCGAGGTCGAGGGCGTCGAGGCGGGCGCGGTAGCCGTCCTTGTAGGGCTTCGGCTTGGGGATCTCGGCGAACTCGTAGAACGCCACCCCCTCGCCGTCGAGCTCGAAGAACCGGTCGAGCAGCCGGCCGATCGCCTGGCCACCGGAGAGGTCGCCGAGGTAGCGGGTGTAGTGGTGGGCGGCATAGAGACCGCCCCAGGCGCGGGTGGCCTCGATCCGGGCGACGTACGCATCCGCGGCCGCGGACTCGACGGCACCGCCGTCGGGCGCCCAGACGGTCAGGTCGGCGTCGATCGCCGCCAGGCGCTCCAGGGCGGCGTCATGGACGGCCGCGGCGACCGGGTCGGCGGCAGCGAGATCGCGGCCCACCGACTCGAGCGCGACGTAGACCTTGCGCAGGCGCAGCAGGTAGTCGGCGTACCCCTGCTCGTTGACGCGGCCGGCCAACAGCTCCTCCATGAAGGAGGAGCTCTCGGCGGCGGTGTGCTGGATCCGGGAGCCCTCACGCATCAGCGCGGAGAGCGGGGCGGCGGAGGTCTCGTCGACGAGGAGGGCGGACATGTGTGCTCCAGTCAGGTCGGGCGGCAAAGCGATGGCGTTCCGGCAAGGATATTGACACATTGTCAGAAAGTCAGCAAGACTTTGCTTAGGCTAGCCTAAATAAGGTTACCCTTACCAGGTTTGGTAACGCCTCGAGAGGACCTCCCCCCGTGCTTCACTCCCCTCGCGCCCTGGTGCGCGCGGTCGGCCTGGTCGCCACCATCGCGCTGCTGGCCACCGCCTGCTCCGGACTCCCGGGCACCGGCTCCCACACGAATGCGGACGCGACCTCCGCGATCCCGCTGGCCGAGGCCGAGGTGCTCGACGACCCGCGCGCCTGGAGCGGTGCGACCCACGCCTCGCTCACCGAGCAGGCCGTCGATCCGATCAGCGACTCCGCGCCCGAGCCGAAGCTCCCCGTCACCGTGACCGACTCCCAGGGCACGAAGGTGACCGTCGAGGACACCTCCCGGATCCTGGCGATGGACATCTACGGCACCATCTCGACCACGGTCTTCAACCTCGGCCTCGGCTCTTCGGTGGTCGGTCGCGACGTCTCCACACAGTTCACCGAGGCGGCCGACCTGCCGCTGGTCACCGGCACGGGCCACGAGCTGGTCGCCGAGAAGATCCTCGAGCTGGACCCGACCGTGATCCTCACCGACACCTCCCTCGGGCCCTGGGACGTGGTGCTGCAGATGCGCGACGCCGGGATCCCGGTCGTGGTCGTGGACTCCGAGCGCTCGCTCGCCAACGTCGGCCCGCTCACCATGGAGATCGCCACCGCGCTCGGCGTCCCCGAGCAGGGCGAGCGGCTCGCCGAGCGCACCGAGACCGAGATCGACGAGGTCGAGGCCGAGATCGCGAAGGTCGCGCCGGCCTCGGAGCAGACCCGGCTGCGTACGGTCTTTCTCTATGTACGCGGCCAGGCCGGTGTCTACTACATGTTCGGTGAGGAGTCGGGAGCGGACTCGCTGATCACCGCACTGGGCGGCTACGACGTGGCGGCCGAGATCAACTGGAACGGGATGAAGCCGGTCACCGACGAAGGCATCATCTCCGCCCAGCCCGAGCTGGTGCTGATGATGACCAAGGGGCTGGAGTCGGCCGGCGGCGTCGACGGGCTGCTGGAGCGGCTGCCCGCGCTGGACCAGACCCCCGCCGGCCAGAACCGGCGGTTCGTGGACATGACCGACTCGGCGATCCTGGGCTACGGACCGCGTACGGCCGAGGTGCTCAACTCGCTCGCGGTGGCCATCTACGCGCCGGAGTCCGCCGAGCCCTCCTTCGGTGAGGACGAGGCCGAGTGAGCCTGCGCGCCGGCGCGCTGATCGGCGGTCTCACCGTCGCGCTCGTGGCCACCGTGGTCGTCGCCGCCGGACGCGGACAGCTCGCGATCCCGCCGGCCGAGGTGGTGGGCTCCTTCCTGCACGGCATCGGGCTGCCGCTCGGTCCGCTGCCCGAGCACCCGCAGGGCGATGTCACCCTGTGGCAGGTGCGCTTCCCGCGGGTCGTGCTCGCGGTGCTGGTCGGGGCGGCGCTCTCGGCCGCCGGGGCGCTGATGCAGGGCGTCTTCGGCAACCCGCTGGCCGAGCCCGGCGTCGTCGGAGTCTCCAGCGGTGCGGCCTTCGCGGCCGCGATCGCGATCGTCTACCAGCTCACCTTCTTCGGCGCCTGGACCATCCCGGTCCTCGCCTTCCTCGGCGGCCTGGTGACCACGGTGTCGGTCTACCTGCTCTCCCGCGCCGACGGCCGCACCGAGGTCGTCACCCTGGTCCTGACCGGGATCGCGGTCAACGCCCTCGCCGGCGCCGGGCTCGCACTGATGCTCTTCCTGGGCGACACCCAGGCCCGCGAGGAGATCGTCTTCTGGCAGCTCGGCTCGCTCAACGGCACCCGCTGGATCTACGTCGCCGTCGTTGCGCCGTTCGTCGGGGTCGGAGTGCTCGGTGCTCTTCTCGTGGCCCAGAGCCTGGACCTGCTCGCACTCGGCGACCGGGCCGCCCGGCACGTCGGCGTCAACGTCGAACGGCTGCGGATGTTCTCGATCGTGCTCGTGGCCATGCTGACCGCGGCCGCGGTCTCCTTCGCCGGGATCATCGCCTTCGTCGGGCTGGTCGTGCCGCACCTGGTCAGGATGGTCGTCGGGCCCGGCCACCGGGTGCTGGTGCCGGCCTCCGCGCTCGGCGGTGCGCTGCTGCTCTCGCTGGCCGACCTCTTCGCCCGCACGGCCGTCCCCTACGCCGAGCTGCCGATCGGCATGCTCACCTCGCTGGTCGGCGGACCGTTCTTCTTCTGGCTGCTGCGCCGCAGCCGCCGCTCGGCAGGAGGCTGGGCCTGATGCTGTCGCTCTCCGAGGTGTCGGTCGGCCTCGCCGGCCACCCGATCCTGCACCGCGTCTCGACCTCGGTCTCCGCCGGCGAGGTGGTCGCGCTCGTCGGTCCGAACGGCGCCGGCAAGACCACCCTGCTCTCGGTGATGGCCGGCGACCTCGCCCCCTCTGCCGGGAGCGTCACGCTCGACGGGACCGACCTGAGCGCCTGGAAGCAGCTTCCCCTGGCCCGCCGCCGCGCGGTGCTCCCCCAGGAGCACCGGCTCGCCTTCGGGTTCCGGGCCGCCGAGGTCGTACGCATGGGCCGGGCGCCCTGGGCACGCACCGCCGCCGAGGCGGCGGACGACGAGGTCGTCGCCTCGGCGATGGCCCGCACCGACATCGAGCCGCTCGCCTCACGGACGTTCCCGACGCTGTCGGGCGGTGAGAAGGGACGTACGTCGTTCGCGCGGGTGCTCGCCCAGAGCACGCCGCTGGTCCTGCTCGACGAGCCCACCGCGGCCCTCGACCTGCGGCACCAGGACCAGGTGCTGGCCGAGGCCCGCCGGCTCGCCACCACCGGCTCGGCCGTCGTGGCGGTGCTGCACGACCTGTCCGTCGCCGCGGCGTACGCCGATCGCATCGTCGTCCTCGCCGCCGGCGAGATCGTCGCCGACGGACCGCCCCGTGACGTCTTGGACGCAGACCTCATCGGCACGGTCTACGAGCATCCGGTCGACGTCATCGAGCACGACGGCCGGTTGCTGGTCGTCCCCAGCCGCATCCATCCGTAACTCCCGATCAGGACATCCCATGACCTCCCGCCTCCTCGCCGCCTCCGCGGCGGCCGCCTGCCTCGCCCTCGTCACCCTGCCGGTTGCACCCGCCTCGGCCATGGCCCGCGTCACCATCACCGGCTCCTCGGGGCAGGCGGTGGCCGACAGCGCCCGAGCGACCACGGTCACCGTCTCGGGCAACGGGTTCCAGTCGATCCGGAACGGCCACGGCGGTGTCTACGTCTTCTTCGGGACCGTCAAGGGCAGCTGGCAGCCCTCCCGAGGCGGCCAGACCGGCCGCGACTACTTCTACGTGCCCGACAGCGAGGCGAAGAACAACGCCGGCTACCAGCGGTACGTAGCGTTCCCCGGCTCCGACACCGGCTCGGCCGCCAACGGCGGGAGGATGAGCGCCGACGGCAGCTGGTCGACCTCGCTGGTCATCCCCGGCGCGAGGTTCCAGGCCGTCGACCGAGCCGGCCGGGCGGCCACCATCGACTGCCTGGAGGTCACCTGCGGCGTGATCACCGTCGGGGCCCACGGGGTCGCCAACGCCAACAACGAGACCTTCACCCCGGTGTCGTTCCGGGGCAGCGGCGCGACCCCGGCCACCCCGCAGGCCTCCGCGACCCCGACCGCCCCGGGAGCCTCGGCGTCCCCGGCCCCCTCCGCCGCGCCGGCCGCGAACGGGAAGCCGAAAGCCGAGGTCGACCGCACCACCGCGGTCATCGGACGGGTCCTCTCCTTCACCGGTGCCGGGTTCACCCCCGGTGAGCAGGTCACCGCGACCTTCGACGACGGCGTCGCCGCGGTCGGACCACTGCAGGCGGGCGCCGCCGGCGAGGTCGCCGGCGTGCTGCAGCTGCCCGCAGGCACCGTCGCCGGCACCCACACCCTCCGCCTCAGCGGCGCCGCCTCCGGTGCGCAGCCGGAGGTCTCCTTCGGGGTGGCGAACCCCGTCGCCGCCACGACCGCTGAGCCGTGGCTGGAGCAGAACCTCCCTGCGTACGCCTTCGCGGGCGGTGGTCTGCTGGTGCTGATCGGCGCAGTGACCTTCTCGATCGTGGTCTCGCGGAGGCGGCGGGCGGCGGCCTCGGCGATTGAGTCCTAATCTTTGCGATCCGGACCCAGTGGAACAGATCGGGCACAGACTTCAAACGCCCGGTCCATAGCGGGGACCGGCACTGGGGCCTTCGTAAAATCCACCCCGAAATCGGCCCCCGTCACGACCTGTTACCGCCGAAGTTACGGGCGAAATTGTGTGACCTCGGGCATCGGTTCAGCGCTAGGCGACGACGAATCTACCTGGCTAGACTCCCCGCTTCGTCACGGCGAGTCACAGCAACCGGGGGGCTGCAGAGGCTGACTTCCACTCGTCGTGCCCTGTCATCGACAGTTATCAACACCATTGGAGAAGTCACTTGCGCTCCCCACTCTCGGTCCGCGGAGCCGCCCTTGTTGCGGCGACCGCGATGATCGGTCTTTCCGTGACCGCGGCCCCGGCGACTGCGGCGGAGAAGCCCCAGGCCAAGGCCTCGTCGGTCGCACTGACCGTCAACGTGTCTGACAAGGTCAAGGTGGACACCGGTCGCTACACGGCCACCTACAACGGCAAGAAGACCGTCAACTCGGGCACCAACAAGCCCGCCCTGCCGCTCCTCGCGGGCGACCAGCAGCTGCTCTCGGTCGGCGTCTTCGCCCAGGACGCGGCTGCCGCCCTCCAGAACGGCAACGTCTACTCCGGCGCCTGCTCGGCCCTCGCCGGCAAGGGCGCGACCCTGGTCGCCATCGGCGACGGCTCCAGCTGCGTGAAGCCGGGCGAGGCCGTCACCGTGAACCTCGCCGAGCTCAACCTCCAGAAGCTGGGCGCCACCACCGACTACCTGCTCAACGACCAGAGCAAGTCCGTCCACGTGAAGCTCGGCCCGGTCAACGACCTGGTCCAGACCATCGTCTCCGGCGTGCTCACCAAGGTCGGCGGTCTCTCGGTCGGTGTCGACCTCGACGCCGCGGAGAGCACCTGCATGGCGCAGGGCTCCGACTTCAAGGGCAAGACCCAGCTCAAGAACGCCGCCGTCACCGTGAACGTCCCCGGCAAGGGCGACATCAAGGTCGCCGACCTGCCGACCAACCCCAAGAAGAACACGACGGTCGTCCCCGACCTCTCCCCGGTGACCGACGCCGTCCTCGGCCGCGTCGACACGCTGCTCCAGTCGGGCCTGAAGAGCAAGATCGCGCCGGGCGTCCTGGACGTCTCGATCCGCGTCGACCTGATCGAGCACATCAAGGAGCAGCTCGCCGTCCTGCTCAAGGGCCTCGAGACCGACCTGGTCAAGCTCACCATGAACAAGCAGGACAAGACCGCCAAGTCGCTCGAGGTGTCCGCCCTGGACATCAACGTCCTCGACGCCGTGAAGAAGGTCGGCGCCCCGACCGCCGCCAAGGTCGCCATCGGCACCAGCACCTGCGGCACCAACGGGCTCACCTCCTCCGAGGAGAAGGCTGCGGCCAGCGGTGACAAGAAGAACGTCGACGTCGTCGTCTCCGGCGACAAGTCCGACCCGGACACGAGCGTCCAGGTCAAGCCCGACAACGCCCCGGCCAACGCCGAGCTCAACCTGCTCTCGTCCCCGGCCGCCAAGGGCGGGTTCGCCGCCGGCGCACTCGTGCTGCTCGTCGCCGCTGCTGCCGCCACCCGGTGGTTCCTGCTGCGCCGCGCGCACGCCTGATCCGCTGTAGCACCCGCAACACCCGCAATACCCGTACCCCGGGCCAAGGCTTCGTGCCTTGGCCCGGGTTCGGTTTTGTCGCTGGTCCTGGGCGGCGCGCCTGCGTGCCACCCGCCGCGAGATCCGGGAAAGTTGAGCCGCCCCCGATGCTCCCCAGAGCTCTTCCCCCAACTCTCTGGAGTCCCCCATGCTGCGCCCGCTGGCGACCCTGCTCGCCGTCGTACTCCTCTGCTCCGGCTGCGCCGAGGTCTCCCAGCCCGACACCGCCGTCCAAGCCGGATACGGCGCCGACAGCGGCGAGGAGGTCAGCCTTCCGTTGACCGAGGCCATCGCGAAGCTCCCCGTCGCCAAGGAGGTCGCCTCCGGCTACGAGCGGGAGAAGTTCAACCACTGGGTCGACGCCGACGGCGACTGCCAGGACGCCCGCACCGAGGTGCTCCTCGAGGAGTCTCGGAAGAAGTCGCGTGGCAAGTGCGACGTGACCAGCGGTGCCTGGCTCTCCGCGTACGACGGCGTCAACCTCAAGCGTCCCGGTGGCCTCGACATCGACCACATGGTCCCGCTCAAGGAGAGCTGGGAGTCCGGCGCCGACGCGTGGAACGACGAGCAGCGGGAGGCTTACGCCAACGACCTCGGTGACCCGCGCGCGCTCATCGCCGTGACCGCCGCGAGCAACCGCAGCAAGAGCGACCAGGACCCGGCCGACTGGATGCCCGACGCCACGAGCTACCACTGCACGTACATCGCCGACTGGGTCGCCGTGAAGATCCGCTGGAGCCTCTTCGTCGATCGGGCGGAGAAGGCCGCGCTCGAGGACATCGCGGCCGACTGCGACAACCCCGAGATAACCGTGCGGCTGGCCGGGCCGGCCCCGAGCGATCCTCCCGAGGACGGCTCGGGTGAGGACCCCCGTTTCGACACCTGCGCCAAGGCGACCGCGAAGGGCTACGGGCCCTACCGCAAGGGCCGCGACGCCGAGTACGAGTGGTACCGCGACGGCGACAAGGACGGCACGGTCTGCGACAGCTGACCTGACACCCGGATTCCGCAGGTCAGAAGCGATACCCCAGCCCGTAACGTACGCGGCTCCTCCTCCGTTGAGTGTGACGAACGTCAAAGGGAGGGAAGTTCACGTGCGCACAACACTCATCGCGCGGGGAGCCGCGGTGGCGGCCGCGGCCGCCATGGTTGCCTTGTCAGCCGCACCTGCGAGCGCCGCCACGGTGTCGCAGGCGTCCGCAACCGCGCTCAGCCTCGAGCTCGCCGGCACCGGGGCGACCGACTCGGGCACCTATGCCGTCACCAACGACGGCACCACCGAGTCCGCCGAAGGCACCAACGAGCCGCTCATCACCGCGCTCGGAGGCCAGGACGCGATTCAGGTCGGCACGCTGGCCCAGAACGCGGTGGCCAACAAGGACGCCACCTCGGCGGCCTGCTCCGGCATCGCCGGAGACGGCGCGACCCTGGTCGCTGCCGGGTCCGGCGACTGCCTCAGCGGCGGCGACAATGTCTCGCTCGACGCGGCCAGCCTCGACTTCAGCGACCTGCGGGTGATCCAGTCCGACCTGTTCCAGGGGATGGACACCGAGGTCCAGGACGCGCTGAAGCCGTTCCAGGACCAGATCACCGCCGGCCTCATGCAGCTCCTGGCGCCCGCGATCGAGGGGCTGGACGGCGCTGGTCTCTACGTCGACCTCGGCGCCGTGCAGAGCAGCTGCACCGCCGACGACGACACCGCGAGCGGCGACAGCACGATCGCGAACTCCTCCGTCTACGTGGTCGTGCCCGGTGGTGACCGCATCACCCTGGTCGACCTGCCGGTAGAGCCCGGCGTGAACCAGAAGGTCGTCACCGACCTCTCGGGCGTGACCGATGCCGTTCTCAAGGGCCTACGCACGCAGCTGACCAATGGGCTCGACGGTGCGCTCAGCCCGATCGACCCCGTGGTCGACCAGCTGCAGAAGCAGGTGCTCAACACGCTGCTCACCTCGCTCCAAGAGCAGCTCGCGCCGCTGGAAGAGAACGTCCTCGACATCACCCTCAACGCCCAGGACCGCTCCCCGGGCGCGATCACGGTGACCGCGCTCGACGCGAAGGTTCTCCCGGCAGCCGAGGCGTTCGTCGGCGGCAGCCTGGCGCACCTGACCATCGGCACCAGCAGCTGTGGCCCGAACAGCCCGGCCACGAAGACGGTCGTCAACAACCCGCCCAAGGCCGACAACCCGCCGGCTTCGGTCCCGACCGTCGTGACCGCCGGCGTGGAGAGCTACGACGACGGCAGCGCCGGACGCATCGCCCTCGTCACCCTGCTGCTCCTCGCGGCCGCGGGCGCCGGTGCGGCGACGTACGTCCGCATGTTGCGGCGTGGCTGACACTCCTGTTGACTCGCCGCCGCGGCTCGCCGCGGCGGCGAGCGGCCTCTGGACCGCGCTGGTCGTGCTCGCCGTCGCGATGGTGCTGGCCGGGCTGTTGTGGCCCAGTGGCAGCGCCGCGGTGGAGGTGCCACCCGGGGCTCCGCAGCGCCTCGAGCTGCCCGGGCTGAACACGAAGGCGAAGGTCGTCCCGATCCGGCTCAAGGGCGAGGTGCTCGACCCGCCGCGCAACCCACGCGAGATCGGCTGGTGGGTCGGCAGCGCCAAGCCCGGCTCGGCGCAGGGCCAGACCGTGGTCACCGGCCACACCGTGCACACCGGCGGCGGCAGCCTCAACAAGCTCGACCACATCGAGAAGGGGCAAGAGGTCGACGTCGTCACCAAGGACGGGACCTTCCAGCACCAGGTCGACTCCGTCGAGGTGCTCGGCCGCAAGGAGCTGGCCGAGCAGGCCCAGCGCATCTTCGGACAGGACCACGGCGACGGCCGGCTGGTGATCATCACCTGCACCGACTGGAACGGCTCGAGCTACGACAGCAACATCGTCGTGCGAGCACACCGCTTCAATAGCTTGCCCAAGCACCAGAAGTAGCGCCGAGTCGGCTCATCGTGACCAAAATCCGTGCCGAGTCGGCTCGTTAGAACGAGCCGACTCGGCATGACTACAGATACAACCCGGTCGACTCGTCAGCGATCCGCTCGGCGGCGACAGCATGCACGTCACGCTCACGCATCAGGATGTAGACCTCTCCGGCGACCTCGACCTCCGGCTTGTCGTCGGCGTCGAAGAGGACCCGGTCACCGATCTCGACGGCGCGCGCGTGCGGACCGACCGCGACCACGCGTGACCAGGTGAGCCGCCGGGCCGCGCCCATGGCGGCCGTCGCCGGGATGACGATGCCGCCCGAGGAACGACGCTCACCGGCGTCGGACCCGACCTCGACCAGCACCCGGTCGTGGAGCATCTTGATGGGGGTCTTGTCGGTCACGTCCGTCGTTGCCTTGCCGGTGGGGAGTGGTCAGTTGGCCTTGGAGATCTTACGCAGCGTGGCCATGAGCACGACCGTGCCCACCACCCCGCCGACGGTCTTGGCGATGTTGCCCATCCTCGGCTCCCCGGATACCGGGTCGACATAGACCGCCTTGAAGGCCGCCACCTGGCGCTGGACGATCGTCTTGGGGCTGCCCCGGTAGATCAGCTCGTCGATAGTGCCTGCGAGCCGGTCGCGGATCTCTTCGATCTCGGACTCGAGCGAGGAAGTCTGGTCCTTGGACATGCGCAGACCTTAGCAACCGGCGTACGTCCACTGCGTGCTCCACCGCTGCGGTTCGCCGGATCAGTTGGGTAGGTTGGCGTCATGACGCGTCTCGAGCCGGGCGATGTGGCCCCCGACTTCACTCTTCCCGACGACACCGGCGCGGAGGTCTCGCTCAGCAGCCTCCGCGGCCGCAAGGTGATCGTCTACTTCTACCCCGCCGCGATGACCCCCGGCTGCACCAAGCAGGCCTGCGACTTCACCGACTCGATCGACTCGCTGAAGGCCGCCGGTTACGAGGTCGTCGGCGTATCCAAGGACAAGCCCGCCAAGCTCGCGAAGTTCCGCGAGCGTGACGGGCTCACCATCACCCTGGCCTCCGACGAGGACCTCTCGGTGCACAAGGCGTACGACGCCTACGGCGAGAAGAAGCTCTACGGCAAGGTCGTCGAGGGCGTCATCCGCTCGACGTTCGTGGTCGACGAGGAGGGCAAGATCGAGGTCGCGCAGTACAACGTCAAGGCGACCGGACACGTCGCCAAGCTCCGCCGCGACCTCGGCCTCGCCTCGTAGTCCTTACTGCTGGTCGTCGGGCTTCTTGAAGTCCGGCGGGGGAGGTACGTCCCCCGGGATCTCCTTGGGCTCGACGACCACGGGGCCGGTGTCGGTGCCCCACTTGGAACCGGTCTCCTTCAGCCACTCGCCCGCCTGGGCGGCGACATCGGTCGCGGCGGCGCCGACCTGAAGCAGGCCCGACAGGGCCTGGTTGCGCGGCGATTCGGCGTCAGGTGCGGACGCCATCGCGGCCCGCTTGGCCTCGATCTGAGCCCGGAACTCGCCGGCCTTCTCGATCGTCTTCTCGCCGCCGGTGACAAGGTGAGGTGCTGACTTCACCTTGGCGTCCTCGACGGCGGGCTTGGCGCCTTCGACGCCCTTCTGGACGCCATCGCGCCAGTTTGCCGCGTTGTCCTTGAACGACATGACTTCATCTCTCCTCAGATGGGGTGTTGTGCTTCCATCCTTGAGGGTCAAGGGTCTGTTGTCCATCAGGATCGACCCTGGGACGCCCCGGGTCGGACCCGGACTCTGTGTGCCGAAGGCGGGACTTGAACCCGCACGCCCTAGAGCACAGCATCCTAAGTGCTGCGTGTCTGCCAATTCCACCACTTCGGCCGAGCGACGATCAGTCTAGGGACTGATCGTCGCTCGTGGTTAGCCGCCGGTCAGGCGACGTTGTACTTGTCGCCCTCGGGCTTCTCCGGGAGGACCCAGAAGACGATCAGCGCGATCCAGCCGATGCACGGGAGGAGCCAGAGCAGCTGCCACCAGCCGGAGCGGCCGGTGTCGTGCAGGCGTCGGGCGCCGACCGCGAGGGACGGGACCAGGATGGCGAGCGCGAAGATGCCGCCGATGATGGAGCCGGCGGTCGAGTCCGCGCCGAGGAGCAGGTTGATCGCCATGTTGACGACCACAGCAGCACCCCAGGGCCACCAGAACTCGGACCGGCTGGCGCGGCCCTCGAAGGAGGCGTACTTCTTGAAGAAGCGCACGATGGCGTCGCGGGGCGACGCGCCGCGGAGCGGCTGGCTCAGCGTAACTTCGCCCACGGGGCCAGCACCGTACGGCTGCTGGGGCGGGGGCGGCGGGTAATCCGTCACTTCGGATTTCTCCTCATTGAGATGGGTTGGATGTGCGAAACCTAGTCGGGACGGACTCCGGGGTAAAGGACCGCTACCCCTAGGGTTGAGCCATGACCACGCTGGTCCTTGCCTCCAAGTCCCCCGCCCGGCTGCAGACGCTGCGCAGCGCAGGTGTCGAGCCTGTGGTGATCGTCTCCGGTGTCGACGAGAGCAGGCTCGACGGGCTGCCACCGACAGAGCTGGCGCTCGGGCTCGCCGAGCTCAAGAGGGACGCGGTCGCCGGCCGACCTGAGGTGCCCGAGGGGGCGCTCGTGCTGGGGTGCGACAGCGTCCTCGAGCTGGACGGGAAGCCGTTGGGGAAGCCGCACGATCCCGAGGAGGCGACCCAGCGCTGGCGGGAGATGCGGGGGCGCAGCGGCGTACTCGTCTCCGGGCACGCGCTGATCGACACCGCGACCGGTCAGCAGGTGTCGCAGACAGCTGCCACGACGGTGCACTTCGCCGATGTGAGCGACGAGGAGATCGCTGCGTACGTCGCGACCGGTGAGCCGCTGCACGTCGCCGGTGCGTTCACGATCGACGGGCTCGGCGGAGCGTTCGTGACCGGGATCGAGGGCGACCACCACAACGTGGTCGGGTTGAGCCTGCCGCTGCTACGCGACCTGCTCAGCCGGCTCGGTCACGCCTGGCCCGATCTGTGGAACCGCTGACCCGTTCGCGAGGCTCCGGGGCCACCAGGAGCGGCCCGCCCTCGGCAGCCCTGAGCGCTGCCGCCTCCTCCTCGACGCTGCCGTAGACCTGCGTGTAGCGGATCGGGCGACCGAAGACGAACTTCCGGAACAGGAAGAACCGGGCGACCTGACCCATCAGCACGCCGACTACGTTGGCCGAGAGGTTGTCGGCGATGGCGCTGTCCCAGCCGATCACGCTGCGGGTGACGTACAGGCAGGCGACCGGCAGCACCATCGTGACCGCGTTGATCACGACGTAGGCCGTGAACCCGCCGTCGGGGTGGTCGGAGACACGGTGACGGAACGTCCAGCGGCGGCTCAGGTCGTAGCTGATCAGCATGCCGACCGTGTTGGCGATGATGTAGGCCGGGATCGGCTGACCGTTCATCGGCCCCGCACCCAGGAAGAAGCCGTGGACCAGTCCGTTGAACAGCACGAAGGCGACTGCTGTCGCGATTCCGCCGACCATCATGAAGCGGACCGCTTCACCGAAGACGCGGGTGCGACGCAGCCGTCCCAGCAGCTGTCCCCCGAACACCATGTGGCCAGAGTAAACGGTGAATGGTGAGATGGCTCTTGATTACTTCGCGGGTTTCGTTCAGCGTGCCGTAGGATTCGCGCCTATTCGACGGGAAGGCCGAGACCTCTCGCGATCAGCATGCGCTGCACCTCGGAGGTGCCCTCGCCGATCTCCAGGATCTTCGCGTCGCGGTAGAAACGGGCCACCGGGTACTCCTCCATGAACCCGTAGCCGCCGAAGACCTGGGTGGCGATGCGAGTCGCGGTGACGGCCGACTCGGTGGCGTACAGCTTGGCGGCCGCGGCCGCCTGCTTGAACTCCTTCATCGTCACGGCACCCGAGTCGAGCCCGGACTTCATGGCCGCGGCCTCGTACGTCAGCAGGCGTGAGGCTCGCAGCATGACCTCGAGGTCGGCGATCTGGAAGGCGACGCCCTGCTTGCGGCCGATCGGGCCGCCGAAGGTCTGCCGCTCCCCCGCGTACTCGAGCGCCATGTCGAGGCAGGCCTGGATGCAGCCGACCGCGAGCGCGGCGATCGCGACGCGGCCGTCGTCGAGGGTGGCCAGGAACTGGGCGTAGCCACGGCCACGCTCGCCGAGGAGGTGGTCGGCCGGCACCCGGGCACCGTCGAAGGAGAGCGGGTGGGTGTCCGAGGCGTGCCAGCCGAGCTTGTCGTACGCCTTCTCCGCGGTGAACCCGGGCGTGCCCGAGGGGATCATGATGGTGCTGATCTCGGGCTTGCCGCCGGCGCGCTCGCCGGTGCGGGCGGTCACGGTCACCACCGAGGTGATCGAGGAGCCGGAGTTGGTGATGAACTGCTTCGAGCCGTCGACGACCCACTCGTCGCCGTCGAGGACGGCCTTGGTGGCGGTCGCGCCGGCATCCGAGCCGGCACCCGGCTCGGTCAGGCCGAACCCAGCGAGCTTCTTGCCCGCGACGAGGTCGGGGAGCCAGCGCTCCTTCTGCTCGTCGGTGCCGTAGGTGAGGATCGGGTTGATGCCCAGGCCGACGGCGGCCTCGAGCGTGATCCCGATCGACTGGTCGACGCGGCCGAGCTCCTCGATCGCGACGCAGAGCGCGACGAGGTCACCCTCGCCCCCGCCGTACGCCTCGGGGGCGGTCAGGCCGAACAGGCCCAGCTCACCCATCTTATGGACCACATCGACGGGGAAGTGATGGTCGCGGTCCCACTGCGAGGCATGGGGCGCGATCTCCTTCTGGGCGAAGTCACGGACGACAGCACGCAACTCTTCGTGCTCGGGCTGGAGAAAGGCGGTCACGCGCCCTAGGTTAGCGCTTATTAACCTAGGGCGCGAGATCCGCGTCACATCCGAATCAGATCAGGGTCAGCGGAACGTGCCCGTCGAGACCGTTCCCGCGATCCTCCGCTGGAAGATCAGGTAGACGACCAGCACCGGAAGCACGGTCAGCACCACCCCGGCGAAGAGCGCGCCGAAGTCGACGTTGTAGCCAGCCTGGGACGAGAACGAGGCCATCCCCTGGGTGAGCACGTAGTTGTCCCGGTCGGTGTTGAGCGCCACAGGGAGCAGGAACTGGTTCCACAGCCCCAGGAAGTTGAAGATCGCCACCCCGGCCATCCCGGGTGCGGCCATCGGCAGCATGATCTGGAAGAACGTGCGCCACTCGCCCGCACCGTCCATCATCGCCGCCTCGTAGACGTCGTCGGGCAGCGTCTTGAAGAAGGCGTAGAGGAAGAAGACGGTGAACGGCAGCGCATAGGCGACGTAGGTCAGGATCAGCCCGGGCAGCGTGTTGAGCAGCCCAAAGCCCTGGAGCACGAAGAACAGCGGCACGATGACCAGGAAGACCGGGAAGGTCAGCCCCGCGAGCATCGTGTAGTAGATGACCCTGCGGCCGAAGAACTCGAACCGGGCCAGCACGTAGGCGCACATCGCCCCCAGCAGCATCACCAGCACCAGTGCGGTGCCGACGACGATGACCGTGTTGAAGAAGTAGGTCCCGATGCCGGCCTTGGTCCAGGCGCTGGCGTAGTTGTCGAAGCTCCACTCCGCGGGCAGCGAGAACGGCGAGGACAGGATCTCCTTCGACGTCTTGAACGAGGAGAGCACCACCCAGCAGAACGGCACGATGACGATCACCGACCAGATGATCAGCATCGTGTGCGAGGTGCCTGCGACCAGTGCGTCGCCGGGGGTACGTCGCTGCCCGTCGGAGTGGGTGGCGACCGGCTTGTCGAGAGTGACGGCGCTCATCGGCCTACCTCTCCCTTCTTGTCCCGTCCGCCAGCGAAGTGGAAGACGACGAAGACCAGGGCGGCGAAGAGCAGCGTGACCAGGGCGAGCACCACGCCCATCGAGGTGGCGTAGCCGAACTGGCTCTTCTTGAAAGCGGTGTTCATCAGGTGCTGGCTCATCGTCAGCGTGCTGTTGGCAGGGCCGCCGCCGGGGGCGAGGGCCGCCATGAAGACGTACGCATCGAGGGTGAGGATCCCCAGGTAGATGTAGGCCGTCTGCACGTTGTCGCGGATCGAGGGGAGCGTGATCGAGATGGCCGTGCGGAAGCGGCCGGCGCCGTCGATGCGGGCGGCCTCGTAGATCTCCGCGGGTACGCCCTTGATGGCGGCCACGAAGAGCACCGTGTAGAAGCCGATGCTCGCCCAGATGATCACGAACATCGAGGCCGGCATCGCCGCACGCACCTCCCCGAGCCAGGCGTAGTCCTTGAACCCGTCGAGGCCGATGCCGGTGAGCATGCCGTTGAGCAGGCCGGCGGCAGGGTCGTAGACCTGCGCCCAGAGGAGACCGATGACGACGGCCGGGACGGCGTAGGGGAAGAACGAGACGACCCGGTAGAAGCCGGACCCGTTCAGACCGCGGACCTGCCCGGTGCTGGGACCGGCGGTGGTCACGACCACCGCGATCGCCAGTGCCGCGACCAGAGTCACCAGCGGCACCACGAGGGTGAGCAGTATGTTGTTGCGCAGCGCCTTGAGGAAGGTCTCGTCGTCGAGCAGCTTGGCGTAGTTGTCCAGGCCGACGAAGTTCATCACCGGCGAGAAGCCGGTCCAGTCGGTCAGCGAGTAGAAGAGGGCCTGCCCGATCGGGACCACGACGAAGATGACGAAGACCGCGACCGGGAGGCCGAGGAAGACCGTCATGAACAGTGCCCGGTCGAGGGTGAGCTTGCGGCGGCGCCGGCCGGGGGCGGCCCCCCAAGGATTCTCCTCGGAGGGGCCGCCGGCCGTCACGGCCATCGTGGTGGATGGGTCTGGCATGGTGTCAGGAAACCTTGAGCTTCTCGATCGATGAGTCGTCGGCGACCTTGTCGAAGATGCCCTGGACGGCCTTGGTCAGGCCCTTGACGTCGAGGTCACCGGAGAGGAACGAGTTCCACACGACGAGCTCGTCGGCGTTGGTGCCGTAGTAGTCGTAGAACTGGAAGTTGAAGGTGTTCTCACCGGCGGCGTCGAGCATCGCGCTCTGCGACTTCAGCGCCGCCGAGCCGAACCCGTCGGCAGGGATGGTGTCCTTGACGATGGTCGGCGCGAGCTTCGTCTTGGCGAAGTTGGTCGCGGCCTCCTTCGACAGCATGGCGCGGAGGATCTCCTTGCCGCCGGCGGGGTTCTTCGCCTTGCTCGGGACGATGAACGCCTCGCCGGCCGCGGCGCGGACGGCCTCGTACGGCAGTGCCGGGCTGTCGCTGAGCACGAACTCCGGGATGCCGGTCATCTCGAAGCCTGCCTTGGTGGCGTCCTTCATCTCGTTCTCGATCCAGCCACCGCTGGGGTAGAGGAGCGCCTGCTGGTCGTTGGACCACTTGGCCTGCGCGGCGGTGAACTGGGTGCCGGCGCCGCCCGGGATGAACATGTCCTGGCTGACCATCTCACCGAGCTTGCCGAGGATGTCCTGGATGACCTGGTGGGACCAGATGCCCTTCTCGAGGTTCTCGAGGCCGAGGCGCACCTCGTCGCCGCCCTCCTTGGCCGCCGAGTCGATGACCAGGGTGCGGTAGTAGGTCGCCGCCTCCTTGCCCCAGGTCCAGAGGTACTTCTTCTTGGCCTTGGCCTTGGCCCCGAGCTCGAGCGCCTCGTCCCAGGTCTTCGGCGCGGTCCAGCCGTTCTCCTCGAAGAGCGAGGCGGAGTACCACACGCCGTAGAGGGTCATGACGTAGTTGATCGCCACGAACCGGTCGCTGTAGGTGCCGGGCACCTTCACGTTCGGGTAGAGGGTGTCCTCGATCTTGACACCCTCGTAGCTGTCGGCCGCGAAGACGTCGTCGAGCTCCTCGAGCTGGGCGGCGATCGAGCTGAAACCGATCAGGTCCGCACCCGAGTTGTCGATCAGGTCCGGGGGCGTGCCACCGACGAAGCGCGGCTGCAGCTCCGTGGCGATCTTGGTCGTGGCGCTGACCTTGAGGTCGGCGTCCGCGAACTCCTTGCCGACGATGCCGGCGGCGAACTCGACGTAGTCGTAGCCGTAGCCGCCGTCGAAGATGACCGCGTCGACGGTGCCGTCCTTGGGCATCCCGAACGGGTTGGTGTCGGACTTGGTGCCGCCGCCGGAGTTGTCACTGTCGCTACCGGGCGCGCCACACGCGGCGAGCGCTCCGGAGAACGACACGAGCGCCGCGCCGGCGAGGGTGCCGCGCAGAAGGGTCCGGCGGTCGAGCCGGTGAAGCTGCTGGGACATCGTGCTGCCTTCTTTCGGGTGGGTTCCTCGTTACTTCTTCATTACGGGTGTTCAGGCCATGCTTCCGATGCGCTCGCCGTAGCGAGCCTTCAACGCATCGTTGTGCTCATCGCCACCCGGGATATTGGCGGAGAGATAGAGGGGCGGCGTCTCGCCTGCCTCCTGGATCCTCGCGGCGGTGGCGAGGGTCAGGAGCTGGGCGATGTAAGCCGCCGTGATGGAGGAGACGGCACCGGCGGCGACGCCGTCGGCGTCGGCGAGCGGGACCGTGGCGTCGCCGAACGGAGCCAGGTTGTCGATCACCACGTCGGCGATCTCGGCCAGGCGCTTACCACTCGGGTGCTTGGGGGTGACCGCGTTGGTGTGCTCGAGGCTGGTCACCGCGATCACCGTGTGGCCCTCCTCCTTCGCGCGCAGCGCGATGCCGACGATGGAGCCGTTGACACCGGAGTTGGACGCGATGAGGAAGACGTCCTCGGGGTGGAACTCGTGGAGCTCCCAGAGCTCGTTGGCGATGTTGGTGTCACGCTCGAGGAGGCCGCCCTTGAGATCGCTCGCCGGCCGGTCGCCCTTGAGGACCGTGTCGCGCAGAGCGATGGCGTGGGTGGGGATCAGGCCACCGGCGCGCCCGGCGATCTCCATCGCGAACGCCTGGGAGTGACCGGTGCCGAAGGCCTGCAGCACACCACCGTTGCGGATGCTGCCGACCATCGCCTCGACCGCCTTGTCGAGGCCGCCGGACTGGGCCACGGACTGCAGCTCGGACAGGCGTGTGCGAACCTGCTCATCGAAGGTCGCGAACACGTCACTGGTCAATTAGTCCACCCACTTTGCAAACTCGGGCCGCGACCGTATGCCGAGCCCTGCGCACGAAAACTATTTGGAGAGAGTACGCCTGGCAATGGTTTTCTGTTACGAAACGGTGTCAATGACTCACAACTATCTGGGACTCGACGCGGGAGGCACCAGCACTCGCGCCGTCGTGGTCTCCTCCGACGGACGTTGCGGAGGCATCGGGAAGGCCGGCAGCGGCAACCCGACCTCCGCCGGAATCGACGCTGCCACGACGGCGATCAGGGCCGCGGTCACCCAGGCCGTGACCTCCGCGAACACCGGCCGGCTCGCCGGCGCGGCTCTGGCGGTGGCGGGCGCGGGCGACCCCGGCCATCGGACCGCGATCGTGGCCGCACTCTCCGACCTGGTCGCGGTCGAGCCGGTCTTCGACTTCGATGTGCTGGCGGCGTACTTCTCGGGGACGGCGGCGCCTGATGGCTACGTGCTGCTCTCTGGCACGGGGGCGTCGGCGGTGCGGGTCGAGGACGGCCGGCTGGCCGGGATCTCGGACGGGCTGGGCTGGCTGATCGGGGACGTCGGCTCGGGCTTCTGGCTGGGCCGGGAGGTCGTACGTGCCGGGCTCGCGCCGCTCGACGGGCGGGGCGCCGAGACGCTGCTGACCGACCTGCTGCTGGACCGGCTCGGCACCATCCGGGACGAGCGGCCACAAGGCGGACGGACCGGGACCCTGGTGGCGGCGACGGCGGCGCTCTACGCGATGCCACCCCTGCGACTGGCCGACTTCGCCTCCCTCGTCTTCACCGCGGCAGGTGCCGGCGACGAGGTCGCCGCGGGCATCCTCGACCAGGCGGCCGTGGGACTGCGGGAGACGCTGGCGGCGGTGCGTACGCCTGATGTCGAGGGGCCGTTGGTCGCGGCCGGGAGCGTCCTGGCCCGGCAGCCCGACTTCGCCGCCCGGGTCGCTCCCGGGGCGGTGGTCGCCACCGACGGCCTGGCCGGAGCGGCCGTGCTGGCGCTGCGGCATGCCGGCGTACTCGTCGACGACGCCGTGTACCGCCGAGTAACCTCCTCGCTCGCTCAGCTCACCGAGGTGTGACAATCGTTACGACGGGCGGCTGGCGTCTGGGCGAGATGGCCTCCCCTAGCATGTCCATGCATTCACCGATGGAGGAGTTCTCGTTGAGCAAGCCACTGACAAAGGTCTTGATCGCCAACCGCGGTGAGATCGCCGTGCGAGTGATCCGTGCGTGCAAGGACGCCGGGATCGGCTCGGTCGCGATCTACGCCGACCCGGACCGTGACGCGCTGTTCGTACGGCTGGCCGATGAGTCCTACGCACTCGGCGGCGCGACCCCGGCGGAGTCCTACCTCTCCATCGAGAAGATCCTCGACGTCGCCCACCAGTCCGGCGC
>NZ_JBHWLY010000038.1:0-55134 GCF_042730435.1 Nocardioides sp. NPDC059952
CGCCCGGGCTTTGTGCCCGGGCGTTCCGCGTTGATGATTCTCAGAAGCTGAGTCTCGACCGGCTCGACCTTTTCGCGTTATGACCTGCGACTTCGTCGCAGGTCATAGGCTCAGACTTTTTCGATCTGGTTGAACGAGAGCTCGACGGGGGTCTCGCGGCCGAAGATCTCGACGAGCGCCTTGACGCGCTGGGACTCGGCGTTGAGCTCGGTGATGGTCGCGTGGAGGGTGGCGAAGGGGCCGTCGACGACGGTGACCGAGTCGCCCTCGGCGAAGTCGACGACCTCGACGGGCTTCTTGGCGGTGCCCGTGGCGCCGGAGGCGGCGGACGCGGCCTCACCGGCGGCGGCAGCCTCGGCCTCGGCCTGGGCGACGACGGCGGGGGCGAGCATGTTCTCGACCTCGGTCATCGACAGCGGCACCGGCTGGTGGCTGTGGCCGACGAAACCGGTGACCGACGGGGTGTGGCGTACGGCCGCCCAAGACTCGTCGGTGAGGTCCATCCGGACCAGCACGTAACCCGGGAGAACGGTGCGCTTGACCATCTTGCGCTGGCCGTTCTTGATCTCCGGGACCTCCTCGGTGGGGACCACGATCTCGTGGATGTAGTCCTCCATGTTGAGGGAGACGATGCGGTTCTCCAGGTTGGACTTCACCCGGTTCTCCATGCCGGAGTAGGTGTGGATCACGAACCAGTCGCCCGGCTTCGCCCACAGCTCGCGGCGGAAGGCCTCGAGCGGGTCGTCGTCCGCGGCCTCGGGCGCCTCGCCCTCGACGATCTCGTCGAAGGAGTCCTCGGCCTCGACAGCGTCGTCGGACTCGTCGGCCGCGTCGAGCTCGGCCTCTGCAGGCACGTCGGAGGCGGCCTCGGCCGTCTCGAGGACCTCGGTCTCCTCGGTGTAGTCCTGCTCAGACACGTCCTGCTCCAAACCGTTGAATGTGTATTTCGGGTGTGCTCTGCGGGCCGGGGCCCACGCGATCACGCGTCGCGGCCGCCGAACACCCAGAACATCAACTTGCCGAACCCGAGGTCAAGGCCCGCGGTGATCGCCATCATGACCAGGACGAAGACCAGAACCACGACGAAGTACGTCGAGAGCTGCTGCTGCGTCGGCCAGACGACCTTGCGGAGCTCGGCCACGACCTGACGGTAGAACGTCGGGAGACTGGTGCGCTTCTCCTTCTTGTCGTTCGGAGTCGGGACTGCCTTGCTGTCCGTCACGCCGCCACCTTCTCTCGAAACGTTTCCATCGCTGGTCCGGCTTTGCAGGGCACGAGGGACTTGAACCCCCAACCTTCGGTTTTGGAGACCGATGCTCTGCCAGTTGAGCTAGTGCCCTACGGAGGTCTGCATCAGACGCGCGGTTGAGGGCGCGGCTAACCATGTGGGAAGACCACCAACGGTGAGTCTACGCACTCGTGTTCACGCGTTCCAAACTGGGCCCCCGTGACCCATAGGATTGACCGCATGACCTCAGATCCCCGTCCCCTCGCCGAGCTCTCGCGCGAGGAACTCGAAGCGTTCGCAACGGAGCAGCGCACGGCGTACGACAACTTGGTGGCCAAGGGCCTGAAGCTGGACCTGACCCGGGGCAAGCCCTCCGCGGACCAGCTCGACCTCTCCGACGGCCTGCTCCATCTCCCCAAGTCGACGACGGCCCCGGACGGCACCGACACCCGCAACTACGGTGGCCTGGCGGGCGGCATCGAGATCCGTGAGATCTACGCAGAGCTCCTCGGCCTGGAGACCGCCCAGCTCATCGCCGGCGGCAACTCGAGCCTCACGATGATGCGCGACACGCTGATGTACCTGTGGCTTCACGGTGGCGTCGACAGCGAGCGGCCGTGGGGCCGGGAGGAGACGGTCAGGTTCGTCTGCCCGGTGCCGGGCTACGACCGTCACTTCACGCTCCTGGAGTGGTTCGGCATCGAGATGCTGACCGTGCCGATGCACGCCGACGGGCCCGATGCCGACGCCGTCGCTGCCCTGGTCAAGGACGACCCGACGATCAAGGGCATGTGGCTGGTCCCGACCTACGCCAACCCGACCGGTGACACCACCTCGCAGGAGATCGCCGAGCGGCTCACCTCGATGCCGACGGCGGCCCCCGACTTCAAGATCTTCTGGGACAACGCCTACGCGCTGCACCACCTGACCCCGGCCGAGACCAAGACCGCCGACATCGTCTCGCTGGCCAACGCGGCCGGCAACCCGCACCGTCCGCTGGTCTTCGCCTCGACCTCCAAGGTCACCTATGCGGGCGCGGGCGTCGGCTTCTTCGGCGGCTCGAAGGAGAACGTCGCCTGGTGGCTCGACCACCTGAGCAACGGCGCCATCGGCCCGGACAAGGTCAACCACCTCCGGCACGCGGAGTTCTTCGGCTCGGCCGCCGGCGTACGTGAGCACATGGCCAAGCACCGCGAGCTGCTCGCGCCGCGGTTCGCGGCCGTCGAGGACGCGCTCACCGACGAGCTCGGCTCGCTCGGGGTGGCGACCTGGACCAAGCCCGCCGGTGGCTACTTCGTCAGCCTCGACGTGCTCCCCGGCACCGCGACCAAGGTGATCGAGCTGGCCAAGAGTGCTGGCGTCGCCCTGACCCCGGCCGGTTCGGCCTTCCCCGGGAAGCACGACCCGGAGGACACCAACATCCGGCTGGCGCCGTCCTTCCCACCGTTGGAGCAGGTCAGCGGGGCC
Organism: Nocardioides sp. NPDC059952; assembly: GCF_042730435.1. Lineage (NCBI taxonomy): Bacteria > Bacillati > Actinomycetota > Actinomycetes > Propionibacteriales > Nocardioidaceae > Nocardioides > Nocardioides sp. NPDC059952. Next base: position 2,696 of record NZ_JBHWLY010000038.1, read on the forward strand.
ATGGAGGTCGTCACGGTGTGCGTGAAGCTGGCTGCTGTGGAGAAGCTGCTCGCGTGACTTCTGTGCCAATCGCTGCCGACCGACGCGACCTACGTACGCTGCCGAAGGCGCATCTGCACCTGCACTTCACGGGTGCGATGCGCCACCAGACCCTGCTCGAGCTGGCTGCTCGCGACGGGATCCGGCTGCCCGAGCAGCTGGTCGCGGACTGGCCGCCGACCCTGAGCGCGGCCGACGAGAAGGGCTGGTTCAGGTTCCAGCGCCTCTATGACGTGGCGCGCTCGGTGCTGCGCACCGAGGCGGACATCCGACGGCTGGTCATGGAGGTCGCCGAGGACGACGTACGCGACGGGGGCAGGTGGCTCGAGATCCAGGTCGACCCGTCGGGCTATGGGGCGAGGTTCGGCGGGATCACCGCCTTCACGGACCTTGTCCTGGACGCCGTCGGCGACGCCGAGCGGGCGACCGGGCTCGGGATCGCGGTGATCATCGCCTCCAACCGCACCCGGCATCCGATGGACGCGCGCACGCTGGCGCGCCTGGCCGGGCAGTACGTCGACCAGGGTGTGGTCGGCTTCGGGCTCTCCAACGACGAACGGCGCGGGCGGACCGAGGAGTTCGACCACGCCTTCCAGATCGCCGAGCGCGCCGGTCTGCGGCTGATGCCGCACGGCGGTGAGCTGCGCGGTCCCGAGCACATCCGCACCGTGCTGCGGTCGTTGCACGCGACCCGGCTGGGTCACGGCGTACGCGCTGCCGAGGATCCGGCGCTGCTCGACGAGATCGTGCGGGCGGGCGTCGCGTTGGAGGTCTGCCCGACCTCGAACGTGTCGCTCGGCGTCTACTCCGACCTGACCTCGGTGCCGCTGCCGCAGCTGCTCGACGCGGGTGCGACCGTGGCGCTGGGGGCCGATGACCCGCTGCTGTTCGGCTCCCGGCTGGCGGCGCAGTACGCCACCATGCGGGCTGCTCACGAGCTGTCCGACGAGACCCTCGCCGACCTGGCGCGGATGTCGATCACCGCCTCGACCGCGCCCGAATCGACCAAGAAGGGTCTGCTCGCCGAGATCGACGACTGGCTGAGCACGCCCTCGCACCCCACGGATCCGACAAGTTAAGACAGAATGTCGGCCATGACGAACCCGTCCGACGATCAGCCCGATCCCAACAAGCCGGCCGACGCCGCCACGCCGCCTGCGCCGACCCCGTCCGAGCCGGCCGATTCCGACGCGACCCAGGTGGCGAATCCGCCTGCGTCGACGCCGCCTGCGCCGACCCAGCCGATGTACGGCCAGACGTACGGTGAGCAGCCGCCGAACCCCTACGGTGGCGCGAGCTTCGACCAGAAGCCGCCGGTTCCGCCGGCTCCGTCCTACGGGACGCCTCCGCCGCCCGCATACGGCGGTCAGCCGGGCTACGGCCAGGCTCCCTACGGCGCTCCGGCCGCGTACGCAGGTCCGGTCGGCCGCCCGGACTCGAGCGCGACGACGGCGATGGTCTTGGGCATCATCGGCATCGCCGGCATCGTGACCTGCTACCTCCCGCTGATCCTCTCGCCGTTCGCCCTCTTCATGGGCCTGGCCTCGAAGAAGCGGATCGACGCGTCCAACGGAGCCCTCACCGGCCGGGGCTCGGCGCAGGCGGGCTTCATCCTGGGCATCATCGGCACCATCTTCCTGATCCTAGGCATCCTTGCGATCGCCATTTTCGTGATCATCGGCATCGCAGGCGGGTTCGACTCGGGCTATGACAGCGGGTACGAGCCGTACGACAGCGAGTTCTGAGCGATGACGAACACGCCCCCACCGGGCTACCAGCCGGCGCCGTACGGCTTCCCACAGCCTCCGCACCCCGAGGCCAACTCGGCGATGATCTTCGGGATCGTCGGGCTGTGCCTGTCGGTCATGTGCGGCGGGATCGGCGTCTTCATCGCGCCGTTCGGATGGATCAAGGGCAAGCGGGTGATGGCCGAGATCGACGCCAACCCCGCAGCCTACGGCGGACGCGGCAACGCTCAGGCCGGCTTCATCACCGGCATCATCGGGACGATCTTCGGGGCGCTCTACCTGCTCTTCTGGGTCGCCTACGTCATCTTCATCATCGTGATGCTCGTCGTCGTCTCCGAGGACACCAGCACCACGACGTTCGACAGCGTCAACGCGATGCTCAGTCGCATCTGACGGATGGACTGCGGCTACTTCACCTCCGGCGCCTGCCGCTCCTGCCGCTGGCTGGAGATGGCGTACGCCGACCAGCTCGCCCAGAAGCAGCGACGGGTCGCCGAAGCTCTCGGGGACGTACGTTGGGAGGAACCGGTCTCCAGCCCGGAGGCCGGTTTCCGCAACAAGGCGAAGATGGTCGTCGCCGGCTCGGTGGAGGCGCCGACGCTGGGGATCCTGTCCCACGACGGTCTCGGGGTGGACCTGCTCGCGTGCGGGCTGCACACCCCGGGGCTGCAGGCCGCGCTGCCGGTCCTGTCCCGGTTCGTCACGACCGCGCGGCTGACCCCTTACTCGGTGCCGGAGCGGCGCGGTGAGCTCAAGCACGTGATCGTCACCGAGGCGCCTGGCGGGGAGCTGATGGTGCGCTGGGTGCTGCGGTCGACCGAGGCGCTGTCGCGGCTGCGCAAGCACCTTCCTGCCCTGCTGGACGCGCTTCCGATCGGTGTCGCCTCGGTGAACGTCCAGCCGGAGCACAAGGCCGTCATCGAAGGCCCGGAGGAGATCTTCCTGACCGCCCGCGAGGCGCTCACGATGGAGGTCAACGGGATCGGGCTGCGGCTGCGCCCGCACTCGTTCTTCCAGACCAACACCTCCGTGGCAGCGGCCCTCTACCGCCATGCCCGCGACCTGGTCTCCTCGGTGTCACCGAGCTCGGTATGGGATCTCTACTGCGGCGTCGGCGGCTTCGGGCTGCACGTCGCCGCGCCCGGGCGCGAGGTGCTCGGAGTCGAGTCCAGCGAGCAGGCCATCGAGGCCGCCGCCTCGACCGCCGCCGAGCTCGGGCTGCCGGGCACCAGCTGGGTGGCCGGGGATGCGACCGCGTACGCCCTCTCGGCCGCTGCCGCGCCCGAGCTGGTCATCGTCAACCCACCCCGGCGCGGCATCGGCCCCTCGCTCGCCGGATGGCTAGAGCAGTCGGGGGTCGAGCACGTCGTCTACTCCTCGTGCAACGTCGACACCCTCGCCCGCGACCTGGGCGACATGCCCTCGTTGAAGCCGGTGTCAGCAAGGCTGCTCGACATGTTCCCCAACACCGACCACCACGAGGTGCTCGTCTCCCTGACACGCCGATGAGCCGCCGAGTCGGCTTGAACTGACCAAAAATCCGGCCGAGTCGGCTCGTTCTGACGCGCCGACTCGGCGATGGTTTCGGTCAGGACGCGCCGACTCGGCGGGGTCTGCGCAGGGTGAGGGCGCCGAGGACTACGGCGGCGAGGCCGAGGACGATCGCCATCCCTCCGCCGACCACGCCGTTGCCGGTGCCGGGTCCGCCGTCGGCCACGATCAGGTTGACCACGCCGACGACCAGGGCGATCGCGCCACAGGCGAGCGCCATGACGGCGCCGTTGCGGCCACGGTTGCCGACGCCGCGTACGGCACGGGCCAGCGCCGTCGCGCCGGCCACGACTCCGGCCAGGCCGACGAACGCGGCGAGCGTCGCCCAGAGCCGGGCAGTGGTCAGGGTGTAGGCGCCGACATCCGTGCCGGCAGCGTTGACGAGCACATCGTTCAGGGACATGTGAGACTCCTTGGTCGAGTTCCATCGGATGACTCGATCGTCTCCTCGGCGCACGGCTGCGTCGTCCTGCCTGCGTGGACTCTTCGGCGCCGCCGCTACTGCGTACGTGGTAGCCGGAGGTGCTGCGCCTGACGGACTCGCGGGGCGGCGTCGCGGGCATATCCTGCTCGCATGGCCAGGCGGCGGATCACAGTCGGGGACTGGGTCATCGCCGTAGGAGTGGCCGTGGCCCAGCTGGCTGCGGCGCTGAGCGGCGACCAGCCCGGCTCCGGGCAGCTGCTCGGCTACGCCGCGCTGGTCGCGAGCGGCCTGGTCCTGGTCGTCCGGCGCCGCGCGCCGGTCGCCGTGCTGGTCGCCAGCGGCGCCTGTGGGCTGGCCTTCCAGGCACTCGGACTCGATGTCGCGGTGATCGCGTTCCTGGTCGCGGTCTACGCAGCCGTGCGGGAAGGGCACCGGCTGGTCACCGTGCTGGTCGCGGTGGTGATGCAGAGCGGGCTGTTCCTGGTGGCGTACGCCTCCGTGGGTGACGTCGGCGCGGCCTCCGAGCAGGCTCGCGGAGCCCTGGAGATCGCCTGGCTGATCGCGGCAGGCGCCGCCGGCGAGGCGCTCAGGCAGGCCGAGCGGCGGGCCGACGAGGCCGAGCGCACCCGAGAGGCCGCGGCCCAGCGCCGGGCCGACGACGAGCGCCTCCACATCGCCCGCGAGCTGCACGACTCCCTCACCCACCAGATCTCGGTCATCAAGATCCAGTCCGAGGCCGCCGTCCATGTGGCCCAGCGGCGCGGCGAGGAGGTCCCCGACTCGCTGCTGGCGATCAGGGAGGCCGGGCGCGAGGCGGCCCGGGAGCTGCGGGCCACGCTGACGGCGCTGCGTGACGACGATCCGAACCCGCCGCGGGGGCTCGAGGACGTACGCGACCTGGTGGGATCCGCCGGGTCCACCGGACTGGACGTCACGCTGACCGTCGACGGGCAGCCCGGCTCGGTGCCGGTCGCGGTGGGCCGGACGGCCTACCGGATCGTCCAGGAGGCGTTGACCAACGTGACCCGCCACGCCGCGGCGACCACCGCGTCGGTCCACATCGACCATCGGCCCGACTCGCTCGGGATCCGGGTCGAGGACAACGGCACCGGTGCACCGGCCACGACGGTGCCCGGCATCGGTCTGCTGGGAATGCGGGAGCGGGTCTCCGCCCTCGGAGGTCAGCTGCGGGCACAGCCCCGCGAGGAGGGCGGGTTCATGGTCGAGGCGCGGCTGCCGGTGGAGCGGCAGTCGTGATCCGGGTGCTCCTGGTCGACGACCAGCCGCTCATCCGCAGCGGTTTCCGGGCTCTCCTCGACATCGAGGACGACATCGAGGTGGTCGCCGAGGCGGCCGACGGCATCGAGGCGGTGGCGCTCGCCCGCGAGCACCTGCCGGATGTGGCGATGGTCGACATCCAGATGCCCGTGGCCGACGGTCTCGAGGCGACCCGGCGGATCGCGGCCGACCCGGCGCTGGGTGACGTGCACGTGGTGATCCTGACCAACTACGGCATGGACGAGTACGTCCTCGAAGCCCTGCGCGCCGGCGCCGCCGGCTTCCTCGTCAAGGACGTCCAGCCGGAGGACTTCGTGCACGCGGTGCGGGTCGCCGCACGAGGCGACGCCCTGCTGGCACCGTCGGTCACCCGCGCGCTGATCGACCACTACGTGAGCCAGCCCAGCCCTGCCGAGGCTCCCCTCGGGCTCGCCGACCTCACCAACCGGGAGCGCGAGGCGGTCGCCCTGGTCGCCCGAGGCATGACCAACGACCAGGTCGCCGAGGCCATGGTGATCAGCGTGCTGACCGCCAAGACCCACGTCAACCGGGCCATGACCAAGCTGCACGCGCGCGACCGCGCCCAGCTCGTGGTGTTCGCCTACGAGTCCGGGCTGGTCGCTCCTAGAGCTCCACGCCGAGCATGACGGGCTCGTTGACGAGCACGATCCCGTACGCCGCCTCGACCCCGTCGCGTACCTCTCTCGCCAGGGCGAGCAGATCCTCGGTCGTGCCCTCGCCGCGGTTGGTGAGGGCGAGGGTGTGCTTCGTGGAGAGCGACACGCGTCGGTTGCCGTGGCCCTTCTTGAACCCGGCGTGGTCGATGAGCCAGGCCGCAGAGGTCTTCACGGTGCCGTCGGGCTGCGGGTAGGCCGGAGCACCCTCGGGCACGTCCTCGGGTGCGACCACAGGGTTGGTGAAGAACGAGCCCGCCGACCAGGTGTCGTGGTCGGCCTCGTCGATGACCATGCCCTTGCTGCGGCGCAGGGCGAGTACGGCCTCGCGGATCTGCTTGGACGGCACCCTGGTGCCCTGCTCGACGCCGAGCGCGCCGGCGAGCTGGGCGTACGCGATCGGGGAGCCGGTCTCACCGTCGGTGCCCAGCCGGAAGGTGACCTCGAGGACCACGTGCCGCCCGGGCAGAGCCTTGAAACGCGACCAGCGGTAGCCGAACCCGCACTCCTCGGCGGTGAAGCTCCGCACCTCGCGAAGCTCGCGGTCGAACACCTTGACCGAGGTGATGGTCTGGGAGACGTCCTGGCCGTACGCCCCGACGTTCTGGATCGGAGTCGCGCCCACGCTGCCGGGGATGCCGGAGAGCGCCTCGACACCGCTCCAGCCCTTGTCGACTGCGGTCGTCACGAAGTCGTCCCAGGTCTCGCCGGCAGCCACCGTGACGCGTACGCCACCCTCGACCGGCTCCGCCGACACCCCCGTGGTCGCCAGCTTGATGACGGTGCCCGGGAAGCCGGCGTCGGCGACGACCAGGTTGCTGCCGCCGCCGAGGACGAGCAGATCCTTCCCGGCAGCGTCGGCCGCCGTCACGGCCTCGATGATCTCCGCCTCGGTGGTCGCGGTGACGAACTCCGCCGCCGGTCCGCCGAGATGGAAGGTGGTGTGGTTCGACAAGGACTCAGACACGTACGGAGACCTTCGGCATGCCGAGGACCTTCTGGTCGCCGGAGACGACCGTCAGGGCGATCGTCGCCAGCCCGTCCTCGACCGACTTCACGGTGCCGCTGACCGTCACCGAGGTGCCCTCGTCGTCATCGGGCACGACGATCGGGTTGGTGAACTTGGCGCCGAAGTCGACGACCTCGGCTCCGTCGGTCCACTCCGAGACCGCGCGGGCGACCAGCGCCATGGTGAACATGCCGTGGGCGATCACGCCGGGGAGGCCGACAGCGGTGGCGATCCGGTCGGACCAGTGGATCGGGTTGAAGTCGCCGCTCGCGCCGGCGTAGCGCACCAGCGACGCCCGGGTGACGGGATAGGTCTTCGGGGCCAGCTCGGCGCCTGCTTCGAGCGTCATCACGCGACCTCCGCCGCTCGGTGGACCAGGGTGGCGGACGTGGTGCACACGACCGCCCCGGAGTCGTCGGTGATCTCCGAGACCGTGCCGATGATGTCGTTGCCGCCGATCTGTCGCAGCGAGGCGACGCTCAGGGTCGCGACCAGCACGTCCCCCGACGCGATCGGGCGGGCGTAGGAGAACTTCTGCTCGCCGTGCACGATCCGCGACAGCTCGACCTGGACGTCGTCCAGGAAGGCGTTCATCGCGTCGAAGGCGAGCACGATCGGGAACGTCGCCGGAACCGGGTCCCCGCTCTCCCAGCTCACGCCGGCGGCGGCGGCGAACTCCCGCACCTTCTCGTCGGTGACCCGATAGGGCCTGGTCGGAGGAAACGCGCGCCCTACGAGCGACCCATCAACTGCCATACGGCCAACTCTAGTGGCCCGCCGAGAAGTCACCCACGTCGGCCGAAGCGTCACGTACGTCGGCCGAGATGGCATGCCCGCGCCAACTCGGCCGACCGGAGCGCCAACTCGGCAAATGACGAACGCCCCGCCTCCCGGCCATCTGGAATTCAGTGGCGGGGGCGGGGCGTTCGGAGCGCAGATCAGCGTCGCGCTCTACCTAGAAGACAGGCGTCAGCGGGTCTCGCGGTGCACGGTGTGCTTGCGGTCACGCGGGCAGTACTTCTTGAGCTCGATGCGGTCGGGGTCGTTCCGACGGTTCTTCTTCGAGATGTAGTTCCGCTCCTTGCACTCGGTGCAAGCGAGGGTGATCTTCGGGCGAACGTCGCTGCTCTTGCTGGCCACAGGAGTTTCCTTACAGTGCTGATCGAGGTGATGCGGTCTTTGGCGGTAGCGGGGGCGGGGATCGAACCCGCGACCTCACGATTATGAGTCGTGCGCTCTAACCGCCTGAGCTACCCCGCCTCAACAGGAATCAGGCCCGCAGTATTTCTACCGCGGGTCCCGAACTCCAGAGCCCCTTTACGGAATCGAACCGTAGACCTTCTCCTTACCATGGAGACGCTCTGCCGACTGAGCTAAAGGGGCGTTGCGAAAGAGAACGTTACGGCAGGGCCGGCGCACTCAACAAATCGGCGAAGCCCATCGCTTCCTCGAGCTCGAAAGCGACCTCCAGGAGCGTACGTTCGGCCCCCGGAGCGGCGCCGAACATCATCCCCTGAGGCAGCCCGGAAGCGGTCCGCTGGACCGGCAGCGACACCGCCGGACCGCCGGTGACGTTCTGCCACGGAGTGAAGGCGACCCAGTCCATCAGCCGCTTCAGGACGAGCTCGTACGGCTGCGTCGGCGCGAGATAGCCGATCTCCGGAGTGGCGTGGGAGACCGTGGGCGTCAGGACCACGTCGTACGCCGCATGGAACCCCTCCGCGAGCACCGTGGAGCGGCGCAGCCGATTGATCGCGGCGGGCAACGTGCGCGCGTTCTTGAGGGTCGCGGCGGAGAGGCCGAGGGTGAGGTTGTCCAGGCGGGTGCGGTCCCAGGTGCGGCCACGCAGCGGCCCGGCGTTGGCCAGCGCGACCGCGAGCGAGCCCCAATAGAGGACGAAGTCAGCATCGAACCCGGCGGGCACCGGCGGGGCGACCTCCTCGACGGTGTGGCCCAGCTCCTCCAGCACCGCGGCGGTCTTCCGGACGAGGTCGGCGACCTCCGGGGCGGCCGAGCGGCCGAGCGCCTCGGTGTACATCGCGATCCGCAGCCGTTTCGCCGACGGGCCGGTGACGTCGCCGATCGGCGGCAGATGGGTGTGGTGGACCCGCTCGGCCTCCCGCAGGAAGGCGGCGGTGTCACGCACGGACCGGGTCAGGACGCCGTCGACGACGAGGTTGACCGGCAGCAGGCCGTACAGCGGGTTCTTCGGGAGCCGGTCGCGGGTCGGCTTGAAGCCGACCACGCCGCAGGCCGAGGCCGGGATACGCAGCGACCCGCCACCGTCGTTGCCGTGGGCGAGCGGGACGGAGCCGGCGGCGACCAGCGCACCGGCTCCGGCCGAGGACGCCCCGGAGGCCAGGGCGGTGTCCCACGGGTTGCGCACCGGTCCGAACCGGGGATGCTCGGCGGTCGCGGAGAAGCCGAACTCGGAGAGCTGACTCTTCCCGAGCGAGATCAGACCGAGCTTCCCGAGCAGCTTGACGACCTCCTCGTTGCGGGTCGCCGGGCCGGCGACGTACGAGTCGGTGCCGTTGCGCGTCGGCACCCCGAGCACGTCGGTGTTGTCCTTGACCAGCGTCGGCACTCCGGCGAAGAAGCCGGCCCGCGGCGAGCGGGCCTGGACCCGGGCGCGGTCGAAGGTGCGGTAGGCCATCGCCCCCAGCTCCGGGTCGACCGACTCGATCCGGGCGATGGACGCCTCGACCGCCTCGAGGGTGCTGAAGTCACCGCGCCGCAGGGCATCGGCGACCCCGACCGCGTCGAGAGTGCCGAGTACGTCGTCGGTGAAGGCGTGCACTCGAGCCATGCCGTCAACGTTAAGCCCGCGGCAGCCTCAGAGGAGGAGGTACGCCACCAGCGGAACCAGGAGACATGTCACAACCGCGGTGAGCCCCATCGCCAGTCCGGAGAAGGCGCCCTCGACGCGGCTCTCCTCCAGCATCCGGGAGGTGCCGATGCCGTGAGAGACCGCTCCGACGGCGACGCCGCGGGCCCGCGGGTCACGGATGCCGATCAGGGTCAGCACCCGCGGCGCAACCATCGCCGCGACGATTCCGATCACGATCGCGAAGGCCGCCGCGAGCTCCGGATAGCCGCCCAGGCGGTCGGCCAGCTCGATCGCCACCGGCGTCGTCACGGCCTTCGGAGCCATCGTCCGCTCCAGCACGTCGCCGCCACCGAGCCAGCGCACCAGCAGGATGCCGCTGACCATCGACACGACGGCACCGGCGGTCAGCGCGACCAGGACGGGCACCACCATCCCCTTCAGCCGCGCGACCTGGTGGTAGAGCGGGATCGCCAGCGCGACCGTCGCCGGGCCTAGCAGAAAGCTGATCAAGGTGGTGGCGTCGGCGTAGTCGTCGTAGGTCGTGCCGCTGACCGCCAGGAGGGTGCCGACGATCACGATCGCCACCGCCACCGGCTGGGCCAGCGGCGAACGGGTCCGCGCCCGCAGCCACCGCCCGAACTCGTACGCCGCCACCGTCACGAACAGCCACAGGATGACGCTCACTCGATCTCCTCCCCCGGCGCGCCTTCGGTGCCTGCGACCTCGGGCACGCGGCGCAGGAACAGGCTGAGCACCCAGCCGACGGTGGCCAGGCCGAGGATCCAGGAGCCGATCAGTGCGACGACGATCGGCAGCGCCGCGTCGCGGATGACCGCGAGGTAGGCGATCACACCGACACCGGCCGGGATGAAGAAGAGCTGCAGGTGGGAGAGGAAGTAGTCGCCAACCTGGATGACCGGGTCGTCCTCGCCGTCACGGCGCCGCAGGACCAGGGCGACGAAGAGCAGCAGCATCCCGACGACGGGTCCAGGCAGCGGGATCCCGGTCAGCTCGACGATCGCGGTTCCGGCCAGCTGGCACCCGAGCAGCCAGAGCAGGCCGACGATCACGGGGTCAGAGACTCGATCGCCATCGCCGCGCAGCCCACCAGGCCCGAGGAGTCGCCGTGGAGCTGGGCCATGAAGGTGAGCTCGCGGGTGGCGATCGGGTTGGAGCGGGCGTAGACGCTCTCGCGCACCCCGGCGGTGTAGAGGTCGAACGCGCCGGCCATGTCACCGCCGATGACGACGACCTCCGGGTTGAGCAGGTTGACGGCCGCGGCCACGACCTCGCCGAGCTGTCGCCCACCCTCGCGCAGCAGCCCGCGCGCGACGGCGTCACCGTCGTTCGCGGCGGCCACCAGGTCACGTACGTGACCGGCGGGGACGCCGGAGTCGGTCAGCCGCTGGGCCAGCGCCCAGCCGGCCGCGACCGTCTCCAGGCAGCCGGTCGAGCCACAGCGGCAGGGCCGGTCACCGGCCGCGTCGATGCGAGTGTGGCCGATCTCGCCGGCCGCTCCGAGGGCGCCGGTGACGACCTTGCCGTCGACGATGATGCCCATGCCGAGACCGGTCGAGGCCTTGACGACCAGGGCGTTGCGTACGGGATGGTCGGAGTTGAAGAGCTCCGAGCGCGCCAGCGCGTGGGCGTCATGGGCGAGGATCAGCGGCGCGTCGGTCAGCGCGGTGAAGTAGGGGGCCAGCTGGACGCCGTCCCAGCCGCCCATCGCCGGGGTGTCGATGCTCATCCCGAGATCGGGGTTGACCACACCGGGCAGGCTCATCCCGATCGCCAGCACCGGCAGGTCGATCGAGGTCACCATCTTGGTCATCCGCTCGACGACCTCGGGCATCAGCACCTCGGCGGAGATGCCGACCTCGTGGTCACGGGTGTCTCCGGCCAGCTCGCGCCCGGCGAGGTCGAAGACCGCCGCCTGGCTGCGGCTGCGGCCCACCGCCACGGCCAGCACGACCCCTGGGTCTGAGGATTCGTCACTCACGACTGCAGTCTAAGCACGACGCTCGACGCCGCCTAAGACCGCGAGCGCAGGCGTGCGTTGGGAAGCGGGGGTGCCGGGATCGGCCGCTGGTGGTTGCCCTCGACGACGCCGAAACGGCCCTCGGCCAGGTCCTGGGAGTCCTCGACCAGCTCGCCGCCACCGCGGGTGACCTGGCCCTGCCACTCCTCGCGGTAGCCGACGACCTCCTCGTGGGTGCGCCCGACGAAGTTCCACCACATGATGATCGACTCGCCGAACGGCGTACCGCCGAGGAGGAGCAGCCGGGTCCACGCCTCACCGGCCTGCAGGATCAGCGTGGTGGCACCGGGAGGGGCGTAGGCGAGAGAGTCCTTCTCCACCTCGGCCGAGGCCGGACCGGACGCGCCCAGACCGGTCATCGACACCTCGCCGGTGTCCACGAGTACGCCGTGCTCGAACCGGTCGTCGACCGGGATCTCGAGCCGGGTGCCGGGCTCGAGCAGGATCTCGGCACCGAGGATCTCGGAGTGGGTCCGTACCGGCGAGGTGACGCCGAGGAGCGACCCCATGAAGACCCGCACGGTCGCGCCGTCGCGCTCGATCGGCGTGGGCGCGTGGTTCTGGAACCCCGGCTCGACGTCGCGGAACTCGTCCGGCAGCGCGACCCACAGCTGCGCGCCGTGCAGGACGGTGGTCTCGGGGGTGGAGTTCTCCGAGTGGGAGATCCCGCGTCCGGCGGTCATCAGGTTGACCTCGCCCGGGCGCACCATCGCCACGGTGCCGACCGAGTCGCGGTGCTCGATCTCGCCGGTGAACAGCCAGGAGACCGTCGCCAGCCCGGTGTGCGGGTGGGGCGGCACCTCCATCCCGCCGGAGACGACGACGTCATCGGGACCGTAGTGGTCCAGGAAGCACCACGCGCCGATCAGCGAGCGAGCGCGGGCGGGCAGGGTGCGGCGTACGTTCATCGCTCGCGGACCGCCCAGGGGCACGTCGCGCGGAGTGATGATCTGGATCTCGACGCCTTCGTCGCCGGTCCCACCGACACACTCGATGGGCGTGGGGTGTGCGTCCAGGTTGGTCATGCTCTGAACGCTACTCGCCATGCCTGCGTCACATCGAGGTCGCCGGAGGGCTACCTCGATGCCACACGATGTGGCCCGTGCTCATCGCTCAGCTCGCGAACTTCGTCGGCCCCACCTCCGGCGGCATGAAGACGGCTCTGGAGGCCCTCGCCCGTGGCTATCTCGAGGCGGGCCACGACCGGCTTCTCGTCGTCCCCGGCCCGTACGACTCGGTCACCACGACCGCCCTCGGTGAGGTGGTGCAGCTGAGAGCGCCGCGCGTGGGCGGCGGCTACCGGCTGATCATCGAGCCGTGGCGGGTGACCGACGTGCTGACCCGCTTCAACCCGACGAGCCTCGAGGTCAGCGACAAGTTCACGATGCTGCCCGTCTCCCGCTGGGCTCGGCGTCAGGGGATCGGGACGGTCCTCTTCTCCCACGAGCGCCTCGACGAGTACATGCCCACCTACACCGGCATGGACGCCACCTCGAAGGTCTCCACCGCGCTGCTCAACCGGATGCTCGTGCGTTCCTTCGACCAGGTGCTGGTGACCTCCGACTACGCCCGGCACGAGTTCGAGCCGCTGGCCGCGACCGTCGGGTGCCCGATCGCCCAGGTGCCGCTGGGCGTCGACCTCGACAACTTCTCCCCCTCGCTCGGGCACCGCGACGACACCCTGAGACTCATCCACGTCGGACGCCTCTCCCGCGAGAAGTCCCCCGACCTCGCCGTCGCCACCGCCGTCGAGCTGCATCGGCGCGGGTTCGACGTACGCATGGACGTCTACGGCGACGGGCCGCACCGTGCCGAGATCGAGGCCCTCGCCGCCGGCGCGCCGGTCGTCTTCCACGGGCACGTCTCCGACCGCCACCGGATCGCCCGAGCGCTGGCCGAGGCCGATGTGGCCCTCTCGGTCTGCCCCCGCGAGACCTTCGGACTGGCCGTCCTGGAGGCCCTGGCCAGCGGTACGCCGGTCGTGACCGCCGACCGCGGCGGCGCCCGCGAGCTCATCGATCCCCGGTGCGGGGCCTGGGCGGCCGCCCACCCGGCGGCGCTGGCCGACGCGGTCATCGACGTCGCCGAGCGACCGGTGATGGCGACCCGTCACGCGGCTCGCGAGCGGGCCGAGCAGTTCCCGTGGTCGCGCACGATCGAGGAGATGCTGGAGCTTCACTCCCGCCTCGCTCGGGAGACCGCGCCGACCTATCTCCTCGCGCGCTCGCGGCAGCGGCAAGCTGCTCGGCGCTCCCGGCGCTATGCGTGAACGGGGCCGGATCGTCAGAGTGTCGGAGCGCACCTCCTGTTGGGAAGCCGTTACCCTGCTGTGACCCTTCCAGGCCAACGACCACGTGAGGCGCACATGAGCGAGCTGACGACGCAACAGCGCACGCACTTCGCCGACTCCTTCGGGCCGGTGTGTCGGGCGTACGGAGAAGATCCGCCGACCTCCTACGACTATCGAGACGTCACCTGTGGTGAATGCCGGCACGCCGCGCCCTACATCAGCGCGCTGCCCGAGCACCTCAAGCCCAGGTCGACCAGGCGGCGCTCGTGGCCGCGATCGATGCAAGAGCGAGCCTGAGGCACGCCTTCGAGCGGTTCACCTCCGAGCGGTGAATCGCTCCGGGGAGGTCCCGGGTGGCTCCGGCTGCACCGGGGTCCACCTGTCCGCAGATCGCGACCGGGCGAGCCCGACGATCCCGGTGACCAGCAGCGCCCCGGCGCTCACCGCGACCCACAGTGTGGGGGCGGAGGCACCGAAGGCGACCACCGCGGCGACGTACGAGACGGTGGGGTTGGTGATGGTCATGGCCGCCATCGCCCACGGCAGCGGGCCGGCGGCGAGCGCCGCCTGGGTGAGCACGATCCCGAGGCCGCAGGTGCACAGCAGGCCGTAGAACGCCGGTAGCGTCAGCAACCCGGGGAACCCGTCGGCGGCGGCCCGGTCGGCGGTGATCTTCAGCAGCACCGAGGTCGTCGCGAACGAGCAGCCGGCCGCGACCGCCGTGGTCGCGGCCGCGATCGGCGGCGGGAACCGATGGGCCACCAGCAGGAGTACGCAGATCACGACCGCCACGCACCCGGCGAAGAGCGCGACGCGACCGACGTCGGCATAGGTGCCACCGCGGTGGTCGTCGGTGACCAGCAGGATCACGCCGCCACAGATCGCGGCCCCGCTGACCCAGTCGTAAGCCGTCGGCCAGTGACGGGCGGCGATCGAGGCGAAGACCAGCGCGAAGAGCAGCTGCGTGGGCATCACCGACTGCACCACCGAGACCGACCCCAGATGGAGCGCGACCGCCTGCACCCCGAAGCCGATCGCGTTGATCACCGCGCCGACGACCCACAGCGGGCTGCGCACCAGCGCCAGCATCAGCTGCTCGACACCTGAGATCCCGCCGCTTCGTCCGGGCGCGAGCGCGCTGGCGCGCTGCTGAACCGCGGCGGAGAGCGAGAACAGGACGCATGCGCCGATGGCCAGGCTCACGGCCGCAGCATGATCCATGCTTCGACGCTAGGCCCCGCGAGGAAAGCCCGTCTGCCGCCGACGCGAGCACCGCGCGATCAGCGGATGAACCCTGAGGGTCAGCCCTTCACCTTCGCGCCCATGATCTCGCCGTACTCGACCCCGAGGACCGACGGGTCGCCGTCCGTCCGAACCAGCACCGCGACCGTCACCGCGGTCCGGATGGACAGGTTCTTGCCGGCCCGGCTGCGGAACTCGTCATAGGGCGGGTTCCACTCCCACTCGGTGCCCTGGCCGCCGACGACGGTGTCGGTCGTGAAGTCCAACATCGCGAGGACGCCCTCGGACGTCTGCACCATGCGGGTGCTCGCCCTGTCGAACGGCTCGGCGGTCGTCCTGACCATGTCGACACCCATGTCCGAGGCGTACGCGGAGATCTCGTCGCCTGGCTCGGCGAGTTTCTTGAACCCGTCGAGGCCATCGATCTTCCTAGGCTTCTCGAGGTAGGCGTCGATCTCCGCGGCGATCTCCTCGACCCGCTTCGTCGCCGAGGTCGAGAGCGGGGCAGCGCCCTCGACCTCGGGCGGAACGGCCTTCTTCTTGACCCCGACGCTGCTGCGTACCTTCCAGGGGGACAGGGCGTCCTGCTGCTCGTAGACGGCCAGGCGGGTCAGCTTCGGCTTCTTCGCACCCTTGACACTGACCTCCACGACGGCCCACATCGGGTACTCGCCGAGCTGCACGGACCAGACCCGTCCCGGCACCGCCGTCCAGGTGGGCGGACGGTCCCGGACGTCGAAGCCCTCGTTCACCGCGGAGGTGAGCTGGTCCTTGGCCAGAACCGGGCCACTGTCGGCCCGGGCCCATGCCTCGGCCTTCCACCTCCCGGGCTGGTTGGCCTTGATCGCCTTGTTGTTGCGCTTGTTCCAGTCCTTGATGAGGTCCGCGACGTCGTCCCTCCGCAGCGAGACCTTGCTGGCTGCGTCGAGCTCGACGGACGCTGGCATCGAGCACCCGGTGAGCGAGAACGCCACGACACCGACCCCGGCCGCCATGCCCAGACGGCGGTAGAGCCCTCCGGCGGGTGGGCGTGGCATGGCCGGGTGGACCGGAGCCGGGTGGATCGGCTGAGCGTGGGCGGGGTGGGGCGGGTGGGCGTACGAAGCCGACGGCCGGGGCGGCTGCCACTCGTCCGGGCGCTCCCGCCTCCCGGTCAGCAGCAGGGCGACGGCGCCGACCACCAGCAGAGCACCGAGGCCGGCAACACCCAGGGCGACCACGAAGAGCCCGTCGATCCGATATCCGAAGGCGAGCTTGATCGGCGCACCGTCCCGGCTCGCGGCCAGGAACGAGACCGGCTCCCCGGTGAGCGTCACGTTCAGCTCCTGAGTCCCGGAGCCCGAGACCTTCTCGCGCCACCACGGCGCCTGCGACGCATCCGGCACGACCTCCCCCGAGCCGGCGGAACCGCTGACCCTGGTCAACGGGGTCTTGGCGATCTCGACGGCATCGGTGCCCTTGACGACGTCGAGGACGTCGACGGGGTTGCCCACACCGACGTACGCCTCCCCCATCGCCTTCACACGGACGGTCACCGGAAGCCGGTCGAAGGCGAACGCCTCCGGCGTGGAGTACGCCGCGCCCTGCTCGATCGGCGTCTCCTTGCCCATCACCACGTCGTCGGGACCGGCCGCGATGGCCAGGCCCGCTCCGAGGAGAAGGAGCGGCGCGCCGAAGAGGCCGAGGAGGACCGACAGGACGACCTTGCCGCCCTTCCTCGGTCGACGGGAATCAGTGATCACTGGTGCGTACGGTGCCGAGCTCATCGAGGCCTTCATGGTGGGGGTCCCGAGAAGAGGACGCGGCAATCTAGCGTGCCCGTCCCGCCCCGAGAAGCGATTAACCCAACCCGGCACGGTATTACCAGGCGGTATGGAACGTTTACCTCTACTTGGTAATTGCGATGCCGTGTCGCACGGACATCCGGCCACTGGGTGTCCCTAGCGTCATGAAGCGCACGCGGACGTGTCGTAAGCGAGTGTTTCCGACTCATAGACCGCGTTGCGATCAATTCGAATTGACGACGAAAGGTATGAAATGAGCAAGAAGACAGGGCTGCTCCGCCGCACCGCGGCCGTCGCCGCCTTCTCGGGTGTCGCCTTCGCACTGACCATGGGAGCAGCCGAGGCCGCTCCGGTCACCGCTGACACCACCACTGCCGTCAGCACCGCGACCGCGGACCTCTCTCCCTCGTCCGAGAAGGCCTGGGCCGACTTCATCCTCGGCGGCTCGTACATCACCGGCGGCGCTGCCCAGATGGTCAGCGGTGCCTGGGTCGGCGCTCCCGGCCTGATCCTCGCCGGCGCCACCGGCTCCCCGATCACCCCGGAGCAGGCTGCAGCCTGGGCGAACTGGGACGAGGGCGGGCAGAAGATCGGCGAGGGTGCCGCGATGATGGTCGCGGGTGCCTACGTCGGCGCGCCGGGCATCATCCTCGACCAGATCGCCGGCGGGGCGACCCCGGGCGACCTGTCGCCGGCCGAGCTCGAGCAGGTCTCGTTCCTCATCCCTGAGGGCAGCCCGGCGCTCGACGGTGTTCCGACCGAGCAGATCCCGAACCCGATGGCTCCTCTCGGCTCCTTCTGAGAGCCGGCATGACCGAGGCCGACCGATCGTAGCTCCCACCACGATTCGATCGGCTCCGTCCACAGATGGCCCAGGCGTGCACTCCTGCACGGCCGGGCCATCTGCGCATTTACGCACCTTCAAACAAGAACGTTGCAGTTTGTCGAAAATTACGTCATTACATTTCATTCGTCACTATTTGACATGAAATCAGCCGTGTCGAGTTGCCGTGACAACCGTTGATGCTCCTAGCATCACTTCCCGGATGCGAACGTATCGATACTGCATCGATCCGGGGGTCGCGTCCGTGCGTGATGTTTCAATTCGAATTGATCGATGAAAGGTACGAAATGAACAAGATGACAGGGCTGCTCCGCCGCACCGCGGCCGTCGCCGCCTTCTCGGGTGTCGCCATCGCACTGACCGCCGGTACCGCCACGGCGGACGAGGGCACCCACCACAACCGCACCGAGGCCGAGTGCATCGCGGAGAACTCCTCCGGCGCCTCGGACCTCTCGCCCTCGAGCCAGAAGGCCTGGGCCAGCTTCATCTGTGGCGCCGGCCAGGCCACCGGCGGCGCCGCTCGCATGGTCTCCGGCGCCTGGGTCGGCGCCCCGGGCCTCATCCTGATGGGTGCCACCGGCGACGAGCTGAGCCCGGCGCAGAAGAAGGCCTGGGTGAACTGGGACGGTGGCGCGCACCAGGTCGGCAACGGTGCCGCCCTGGTCGTCTCCGGTGCCTACGTCGGTGCCCCGGGCATCGTCATGGACAAGATCACGGGCGGGGCGCTCCCGAGCGAGCTGTCCGACAGCGAGCTGGACCAGGTCTCCTTCCTGCTCCCCATGGAGAACCCGGCCCTCGACGGCCTCCCCGTCGGCGCGGTCCCGAACCCGATGGCTCCTCTCGGCTCCTTCTGAGGTAACTGACCGTGGCCGAGTGATCACCCCCTACCGACCGCTCGGCAACGGCACACAGGTGGCCCTGGGCGTGCATTCGTGCACAGCCAGGGCCACCTGCACGTTTTCCGTCAGGTTCAGTCTTCAGGTTCAGTCGTACGCCAACGGCTCCTCGATCACGTCCATCACCGCTCTGGCGATCCAGTAGTGACGGCCGCCTCGACCCGACCGGCCGGCCGCCTCGATCCACCCGCGCCGCTCGGCGTCCTGGATCAGGTTGCGGGCACCCTGGTTGGTCAGGCCGGTCGCGTCCTGGACGCGCTTGACGGTCAGGTAGGGGTTGGCGAACAGCAGCGTGACCAGCCCGGACAGGTTGGCGCGGGAGGTGGCGGCCTCGTCGAGATAGCTCTCCCGGAGCGCGACCAGGCGCTCGGATCTGGTCGTGGCGTCCTCGGCCGAGCGTCGCACCGCGGTGAGGAAGAACTGCAGCCACTGCTGCATCTCACCACGCTCCCGGACGCTCTGCAGCCGCTGGTAGTAGGTCTGGCGGTGGGCCTCGATGTAGCCCGAGAGATAGAGCAGCGGCGTGGTCATCCGCCCCTCCTCCATCAGCATCAGGTTGATCAGCAGCCGCCCGATGCGCCCGTTGCCGTCGAGGAACGGGTGGATCGTCTCGAACTGGTAGTGCATCAGCGCGCACCGCACCAGCGTCGGGCTGAGGTCGGGGACGTTGACGTACGCCTCCCAGTCGGCGATCAGCTCCGGCAGGTCGGGAGGGAGGGGCGGGACGTACGCGGCGGTCATGGGGTTGTCGGTCGGCGACCCGACCCAGACCGGGGTCCGCCGGAACTCACCAGGGTGGCGCTCGTGCCCCCGGACGCCGGTCAGGAGCGTCTTGTGGAGCTCGAGGACGAGCCGTTGGCTGAGCGGCCAGCTCTCGATGAGCTCGAAGCCCTGGCGGGTCGCGGCGAGGTAGGCCTTGACCTCGGCGACGTCCTCGCTCCTGGTCGCCTGACCGCTGACCTCGTCCTGGAGGACCTCCTCCAGCGAGGTCTGGGTGCCCTCGATCCGGGAGGAGGCGACCGCCTCCTGGGTCAGGTAGGGCCCGATCAGCAGCTCGGGATCCTGGATCAGCGCGCTCACTCCCTGGAGGCGCCCCAGCGCGGCGTCGGCGTCCGAGAGCGCCTTCACCGTGAGTGGCTGTAACGCCAGGTCACGCGGGATGTGGGCGGGGCGGTAGTACCAGTAGGCCCACTTGTTCCCCGGTTCACGGGTCGCCCGGCCGAACTGCGGAGCGTCGTACCTCTCCGGATCCATGGCCGGTCAACTTACCACTCAGAGATCGTTCGAGTTGGAAGTTGACGGGAACCTCCAAGTGGCTCTTGGAAGCTGCCCGCCAACATCCAACCGTCCCCTACGATCCACGCGTGAGAACGCGTGCTCGACGGGCACCGGCGATCCTGATCGCCTCGCTCGTCCTCCTGCTGGCGGTCGGATTCGTGCTCGCCACCCAGGTCTCCGGCTTCCTCGGGATCAGCGCCGAGCCGGTCGCGGCAGCGCCCGAGACGGCGAGCGTCGCGCCGGCACGGACGGCGACCGCACCCACCGTCGGCCGGGTACAGCTGGCCGAGGACGAGGCGGGTCCCCGGGTCCGGCACGCGGCCGCGGCGTTCCGGAAGGCCGTCGACGACTCCGGAGCCGAGGCCGACGGCACGCTGACCGTGGCGACGGGGACCGACCTCGGCGAGGGCGCCGG
Organism: Nocardioides sp. NPDC059952; assembly: GCF_042730435.1. NCBI lineage: Bacteria > Bacillati > Actinomycetota > Actinomycetes > Propionibacteriales > Nocardioidaceae > Nocardioides > Nocardioides sp. NPDC059952. The sequence continues at coordinate 23,036 of NZ_JBHWLY010000038.1, forward strand.
GCCCGAGGCCTACCGGGCCACGAGCGACGGCCCCGACATCCACCTCGAGGCCACCGACGCGGCGGGCGCCGCAGCCGGGCTCTTCCAGCTGGCCGACCGCGTACGCACGGCCCGTCCGCTCCTCGCCCCCGACGAGGACGGCGAGGTGCAGCAGCCGGACCTCCCGCTGCGCCTGGTCGACAAGGGTGCGGCCGGCGTTCCCGGGAAGGCCACCGACTGGCGTACGGGCGAGGAGTACTCGCACAACAGCGGCCAGTTCTCCGACGCGATCCTCTCGGACGCCCCGTTCGTCGACACCGAGGCGCTCGCCGAGGACGCCGAGCAGTTCCGGACGTACGTCGATCATCAGCTCGCCCGGGGCTACAACGGCATCGTCATGCCCGGATTCCTCGAGTACGTGACGTTCGACCGCTTCGGGGACGGTGACGAGTTCTATGGCGACGAGATCTATCCGACCGCCGAGGATCCGCACGTCGCCAGAGCGCTCGCGATGCGCGAGCACTTCGGCTCGATGTGGCGCTACGCCCACGACGCCGGGATGAGCGTCTACCTCGGTACCGACATGCTCGCCCTGTCCACGCCGCTCCAGCGCTACCTCGACGAGCACGGTCTCGACGCCGAGGACCCGGAGCTCTGGGACATCTACGCCGCCGGGCTCGAGGAGCTCCTCGCCGAGATGCCCTACGTCGACGGGTTGATGATCCGCATCGGCGAGGGCGGCCGGATCTACCAGCTGCCCGGCTGGGACTACTGGTCGCAGATCGAGGTCACGACGCCCACGGCGGTCAAGGCGATGCTCGACGCGTTCACGACCGTCGCCGAGCGCCAGGATCGAGAGATCATCTTTCGGACCTGGAGCGTCGGCGTCGGCGCCGTCGGCGACCTGCACACCAACCCCGCCTCGTACGAGGAGGTTCTCGGTGACGTGCACAGCGATGCGCTGATCGTCTCGACGAAGCACGTCGCCGGCGACTTCTACTCCTTCCTCCCCTTGAACCCGACCCTCGAGGTCGGCGGCCACCGGCGCATCGTCGAGCTGCAGAGCCGGCGCGAGTTCGAGGGGTTCGGCGCGCTCCCGAACGACCTGGCTGCCGCCTACTCGGCGGCCCTGACCCACCTGGTCACGACCAACCCCGACATCGAGGGGGTGTGGACCTGGAACCAGGACGGCGGCCCGATCCACGCCGGGCCGCGGACGCTCTACCTCCGCGAGGGCTTCTGGCAGCTGTGGGACCTGAACTCGTACGCAGCCTCACGGCTCGCCTGGGACACCTCGGCCGATCCGGGCGAGATCACCGCCGACTGGGCGCGCGAGACGTTCAGCTCAGACCCGGACACGGTGCAGGCGATCGGGGAGGCGATGGCGCTCTCGCGCGAGGCCGTGCTCGACGGGCTCTACATCGAGCCGTTCGCCGAGAACCGGGTGCGCGCGCTCGGTCTCGAGATCCCGCCCCAGACCTGGCTGTTCGAGTGGGACATCGTCACCGGCGACACGGCCGTCCTCAGCAGCGTCTACGCGATCAGCAAGGACCGCCTGGAGGAGGCCGCCGAGGGCGGCCGGGACGCGATCGAGACGGCCGAGTCGATGCGGCGGATCATCGCCGGGACCGATCCGTCGACCTGGCGAGATCCCTTGCTGCGCAAGGAGCTCCTCGCCTCGATCGACTACGAGATCAACCTGTTCCGTGTCCTCGACGACTACCGCGCGATGACGATGTATCACGCCGAATGGCTCGACGCCGGAACATCCCAGGCACGCGAGCGATGGCAGTCGGCGCGGGCGGCGTTCGAGAAGTCCCGCGCGTCTCACGTGTCGACCTACGGCGACGACCAGGCCCACCCCGCCTTCCAGTTCACCGCCGCCGACATCGGGGCGAGGCGGGCCGACCGGGATCCGGCGATGGCCTGGCTCGCCCGTGGGCTGCTCGTGCTCTCCGTGGCCGGGCTGATCCTGGTCAGGCCGTTGCGGATCGCGGTGACTCGGCCGTGGCGGTTGGGGCGGGCGTTGCGGGAGGTGCCGCCGCGACGCTGGGAGCGGGCGGCGGTCCTGGTTCTGCCCCTGGTGGTGCTGGTTCTCGGCCGGGCGACGCTGACGTGGTTCGCAGCGCCTGCGCATCTCGTCGTGACGCTGGGCGCCTGGTTGCTGTTCGCGCTGACGCTACGGCTCCTGATCGGGCGTCGCGACCCCTTCGCGCTCTGGGCGGTCGTCGGCGGGATCGCCCTGGTCCGGTCGGTGATCCTGATGGCCGCCCTCGCCAACCGCGGACCGGGGCGCTACTGGTATCTCTTCTGGACCGAGCCGGCCCCCCGGACGTTCTACATCACCGTCGCGTTCGCCGGTTTCGGCCTGCTGTTCGTCGCCACGGCGCTGGCTCTGCGAAGTGCCTACGGGTTCACTCGTCGGGCCGCCGTAGGACGCGTCCTGATCGCGGCCGGGGTCCCGGTCGTCCTCGGCGGCGCGGGTGTCGCGATGATGGGCACCGAACGTGCCCTGACCGTCTGGAACGACCAGCTGGCGCTCATCCCCTGGGGGCTCTCGCGCATCCTCGGCATCACCGTGCATCTCGGCATCCCGACGAGCCTGCCCTGGTTCGCCGTCGGTTGCGGAGCGGCCGCCGCGCTGGTCGGGGTCGGCCTGAGCGCGCGGCTTCGGCGCTAGTCTGGCCAGGTGCAGTTCGGCCAGTATCCCGCTCCACGCCACACGATCGCCCACCTCTCCGACACCCATCTCTACGCCGGTGACGAGCGGCGGATCTACGGCAAGGTGGACCCCGCGCCCGGGTTCCAGCGGGCCCTGGCGCGGCTGCGCGGGATGCCCACGCCGCCGCAGGCGATCGTCTTCACCGGCGACCTCGCCGACCTGGGCGAGCGCGGTGCCTACGTGCGTCTTCGCGAGCAGGTGGAGCCGGTCGCGGCCGAGTTCGGCGCGGAGATCGTCTGGGTGATGGGCAACCACGATGAACGCGAGGTCTACTCCGAGGTGCTCTTCGGGGAGGCCTCGGACGCCCCGCAGGGTCGCGTCCACGAGGTCGCGGGCCTGCGGATCATCGCCCTGGACACCACCGTGCCCGGCTGGCACCACGGCGACATCGACGACTCGCAGCTCGAGTGGCTGGCCGGGGTGCTGAAGGAGCCGGCGCCACACGGCACGCTGCTGACGATGCACCATCCACCGGCGCCGCTCCCCCTCAACGATGCCAGCGTGATCATCGAGCTCGACGGCCAGGACCGGCTCGCCCCGGTGCTGGCGGGCAGCGACGTACGCTCCATCCTGGCCGGTCACCTGCACTACTCGACCAACACCACCTTCGCCGGCATCCCGGTCTCGGTCGCCTCCGCGAGCTGCTTCGCCGCCGCCCCCGCGACCGCCGACCGGTTCTCCTCGGCCGTCTCCGGCCACCAGGCGATCTCGCTGGTCCACCTCTACGACGAAGGCGCCGGTGGCGTCCCCGGTGCCCCGGTCGTGCACACCACCGTGCCCACCAGCGAGTCCCCCGAGGTCGCCGGCTTCCCGTCCTCGGTCGTCGAGAAGCTGGCCGCGATGACCGCCGCCGAGCGACGCGACCTCTTCTCCCGCAAGGGCAAGGCCGCGCGCGCCCTGCGGCGTCAGCTTCGAGACTGACCCGCGCCGCCTCGATCTCCGCCTCGAGGCTGATGTGGGCGTACGTCCGGGCCCGCAACGATGGCTGCGAAACGTCAACGACGACAGGAGCAGCCATGTCTCGGACCATCGTCCGCACGGGCGCCGCAGCGATCGCCGCGGTGCTTCTTCCTCTGACGGCCGTGCCGGCCGCGTACGCCCAGCCCGATCCCGATCCTGATCGCGGGGCCGCGGCCTTAGCGCCGGACCCGACCGCGCTGACCCGGGAAGCGACCGCGATCGCCGAGCGGGCGGCGGCCAAGCAGCAGGGGTTCAAGACCCGCTCGTCGACTCCGGCTGCCGCCGAGCTCGACCGAGCCGTCGACGCGGTCGTCGCCGACGGCGCCCTCGGCGTCACCGCCCGGGTCGAGGCTCCGGGTCTGACGTGGACGGGGACAGGCGGCGTACGCGAGGCGGGCACCGAGCGCGACGTCCGGGCCTTCGACAGGTTCCACGTCGCCAGCAACACCAAGACGATGATCGCGACCCTGGTCATGCAGGAGGTCGAGCGCGGCACCTGGAGTCTGGACACCCCGGCCGAGGACGTACTGCCCGGGATCTTTCCTGCCGGCGTCACGATCGAGCATCTGCTCAGCCACCGCTCCGGGGCCCCGCGCGGCCCCGAGGAGCTGCTGCTGACCCGCGTCGAGGACCCCGACTCGTTGGAGCAGCTCATCGACGCCGTCGGTCAGCACTACACCGAGGCCGAGCACCTGGCCGCGATGCGCTCGGTCCCCTGGCTCTTCGAGCCGGGCACCGACTTCTCCTACTCCAACTACGGCTACGTCGCCCTCGGCGTCATGCTCGAGAAGGAGACCGGCCGAGATCTCGATGACCTGCTCCACCGGCGCATCTTCTGGCCGGCCGGCATGCTCCGCACCGACTACCCGAAGACCTCGCACAACCGCGGACCGTTCCTCGAGGGTGCGGCCAAGATCGACCAGACCGGATGGCGGGCCCTGACCGACCTGGACCCGAGCGTCTTCCACGCCTCCGGCGCCGCGACCAGCACCACCCGTGACCTGGCCTCGCTCAACGAGGCGCTGCTGACCGGTGAGCTGGTCTCACCGGCCTCGGTCGACGCCATGCTCCCCCCTCGCTCGGGCAGCGCCGACCCCGATTACGGACTGGGCATCTATCGCGTCGCCGACCCCTGCACGGAGGGTGAATACCTCTACGGCCACGACGGCGCCCACTTCGGCACCCAGTCGATCAACTGGAGCTCGCGCGACGGCGAACGTCAGGTCACCCTCGCCTGGACCGGCCGCGACTACACCGGCGCCACCGAGCCGCCCTACGACCTCGGCCTCCTGCTGGAGCCGATGCTGCTCGCGACCTGCTGAAGCCCGGTTCGCCGTCGCCCGGTCAGGGTCGCAGGATGCGGCGCTCAATGGCCGTGGCGACGGCGCCGGCTCGGGTGTCGACGCCGAGCTTGGTGTAGATGTGGGAGAGGTGTGACTTGACCGTCGCCTCGCTGACCAGCAGCTCGCGGGCCATCTCCTTGTTGCCCAGGCCCTTGGCGAGCAGCCGCAGGATCTCGACCTCGCGCGGGCTCACCTTCGGTGCCGGCGAGGCGGCCCGCTGCAGCAGCCGGGTGGCGACCGAGGGCGCCAGCACCGTCTCTCCTCGTGCGGTGCCCCGGATGGCGCGGAACAGCTCGTCGGGCGGCGCGTCCTTGAGCAGGTAGCCCGCCGCACCGGCGTCGACGGCGTCGAGCACGTCGGCCTCGGTGTCATAGGTCGTCAGCACCAGCACCTGCGGCGGCGACGGCAGCTCGCGGACCAGCCGGGTGGTCTCCGCACCGCCCGGTCCGTCGCCGAGGCTGAGGTCCATCAGCACGACGTCCGGCTTCGTCTCGCCGACGACCGCGACGGCCTGGGCCGAGTCGGCCGCCTCGCCGACCACGTCCAGGTCGTCCTGGGCATCGACCAGGGCGCGTACGCCTGCCCGGACGACCGGATGGTCGTCCACCAGCACCACCCGGATGCGTTGCTCAGCCACGACGTTCCTCCCCCTGAGTGGATGCTGCCTGTCCGGCCGCGAACGAGGCCGCGAGCACCGTGCCCTCGCCCGGGGCGCTCTCGATGACCAAGTCTCCACCCAGCAGGCGGGCGCGGGCCCGCATTCCGGCCAGGCCGTGTCCGCGCAGCCCATCGGACTCCTTCAGTCGGGCCGGCTCGAACCCGGTCCCGTCGTCGCGTACGTCCAGGGCGACCGCGCCCTCGTGGAACGTGAGGGAGACGACCGCCGTGGTCGCGCCGGCGTGCTCGGCGACGTTGGCGAGGGCGCCGCGCAGGGTGCGGACGACGGCCGTCGCGACGCGGCCGCCGACCTCGTGCGGGTCGCCGTGGACGTGGACCGGGACGCTGAGCCCGGTGGTGGCGGCGACGTCGTCGGCGACCTGGCGTACGGCGGTGACCAGCGCCGATCCGCCGGTCAGCTCGGTGGGGGCGAGGTCGCGGACGACCCGTCGCGCCTCGTCGAGCGAGGAGCGGGCCATGGCGGCCGCCTGGTCGACGTGGCCACGGGCATCGGCCGGGCGCGACTCCCACTCCTGGTCGGCCGCCTGGAGCAGCAGGTTGATGCTGGTCAGGCCCTGGGCGACGCTGTCGTGGATCTCCCGGCTCAGCCGGGCACGCTCGGCCACGACACCGGCTCGGCGCTCGGCGTCGGCGACCTCGTCCTGAGCCGCCTCGAGGTCTGCCAGGAGCGCGCGCCGGGTGACCGCGTCGCGCTCGAGAGCCCGGTAGGCGGTCACCGCGAGCACGGCCACACAGACCGGCCCGAGGAGGACGGTCGGGTCGGCCAGGCCGGTCATCCGGCTCCAGGCGACCGCGACGACCGCGACCAGGAACGCTGTGGCGGCCACCGCCCACCGGAACGGTAGGATCCGCAGCGCGAGGAAGACCAGCGGCACCGCGGCCCACGAGAACGACGGCGCGATCAGCGCCAGCACCGTCCAGCAGGCGACCACAGCGGCCAGCCACACGACCGCGGCCGTGCCGGCGAGACGGCGGCCCGCGGCGTACGCGATCAGGAGGAGGGCGGCGCCGGGCAGGACCACCTCGGCCTGGTCGCCGAAGCCGTGCCCCTGCAGATAGCGAGCGACCGAGGCGACGACGAGCACCACCAGTGAGATGTGGAGCCAGCGGTCCAGCAGCGACTGGCCGGCCAGGATCCCACCGGCTCGCGAACTGGGTACGGCGTCGGTTGACATGGTCGTTCCAGGCTAGGCCGGTCACGAGGTCCAGGCATCATCCGATCGGCTATCCGGAGTGTCGCCGGACGGCTATCCAGACGTCGCCGGTCACCCGATGCCCGGGCCCCTCTCCGGCAGCGATGGTTGATGCATCAGCCCGAACAACCGGAGGAGAACCACCATGCGTACGTCCCGAATCGCCGCCCTCGCCGCCCTCGCCGCCCTCGCCGGCCTGGCCGGCATCGCCGCCACGGCCACCCTGTCCGTCGCCGGCATCGGCATGGGCAGCGCGGCCAACGCCGCTCAGGGCCACGGCCGACCGGCGAGCTACCTGCTCGAGGGCGACCCGTCCGCACAGGGCGGCTCGAAGTTCGAGGGCATCGGCGTGGACCAGGAGTCGGGCCGGTTCTACGTCAGCGAGGTCACCGGCGGCGAGATCCAGCGCGGCTCCGCCGACCGTGCCCAGGCCGAGGAGTGGCTGGCCGGTGACGGCACCGACGGCCGCTACACCGCCCGCGGGATCACCGTCGACGACGAGGGCCGCATCTACATCGCCGGCGGCCCGAACGGCACCGGCAACGACCGTCCCGACCTGTGGGTCTACAGCCCGTCGGGCGAGCTGTTGGCCGCGCTCCGCGTTCCCGACAACGACGCGTTCCTGAACGACGTCGCGATCGGCCCGGACGGGGCTGCGTACTTCACCAACTCCAACGACCCCACGATCATCCGCGTCGCCGAGGGTGTCGACGGCTGGGAGGCGACCGAGTGGGCCGACGGCAGCTCGTTGATCACCCGTCAGGAAGGCTTCAACCTCGGCGGCATCGTGCTCAGCCAGGACCGCTCCGCGTTCGTGGTCGCCCAGGGCAACACCGGGCAGCTGTGGCGCTTCTCGATCGCGACCGGCGAGGTCAGCGCGATCGACACCGACGGCGCGAACCTGCGCAACGCCGACGGCCTGATCCGGCAGGGCCGCGACCTCGTCGTGATCCGCAACTTCGACAAGCAGATCGTGCACCTCGAGCTGAACCGCTCCGCGACCTCGGCCGACCACGTCTCCTCGCGCGCCACCGACCCTGACCGCGTCCTCACCACCGGGAAGCTGCTGAACGGCCGGATGCTGCTGGTCGACAGCCACTTCGACGAGCAGGCCGCGCAGGGGCCGTACGAGATCGTCACCGCACGGATGCCGCGATGACCGTCTCTCCCCTGCGGTGGTCGCCGGCCGCCGCCGCGCTGACCGTGCTTCTGGCAGGCTGCGCCGCGGCGCCGCCGGAGACCGCCGAACCGTCTCCATCGAGCTCTCCGTCGAGCTCGGCTCCCGCCCCGACGACAAGGGCGGAGAACACCCCCGACCCCGAGGAGCAACAGCGGATGAACGCAGAGCTGATCAAGGCCGCGTGGGACAACGACGTCGCCCGCGCCCGCGAGCTGATCCAGGCCGGTGCGGACGTCAACCACGAGGACGACACCCAGCAGAGCGCGTACCTCATCGCCGCGAGCGAGGGCTACGTCGACCTGCTCGACCTGACCCTCCGCAACGGCGCCGAGATCAACGCCAAGGACTCCTACGACGGCACCGCGCTGATCCGCGCCGCCGAACGCGGCCACGCCGACATCGTGGGGCGTCTGGTGAAGGCCGGGATCGACCTCGACCACGTCAACAACCTGGGCTGGACCGCGCTGCACGAGGCGGTCGTCCTGGGTGACGACGGCCCGGACGCGGCCGACACCGTGCGGGTGCTCGTCGCGGCCGGCGTGGACATCTCGATCGAGGCCGGCCGGGACGGGAAGACCGCCCTGGAGCACGCCGAGGAGCGCGGTTTCGACGCGATCGTCTCGACGCTGCGTACGGCTTCTTCCCGGGTCGCCGATGGTGATCCTCAGCTTCTGCGGGCCGCTTCGGCCGGCGATGCGGACTCGGCCGCGGCGGCCCTCCGGGGTGGCGCCGATCTGGAGGCCAGAGACGGCAACCGGCGTACGCCGCTGCTGCTCGCCGTCACCGACGACCACCTCACCACGGCCCGTCTGCTCGTGCACCTGGGTGCCGACCCGGACGCCCTCGACGGCCAGCACGACACGCCCTGGCTGGTCACCGGTGTGACCGGGAGCGTCCCGATGGCCGAGCTGCTGCTCGGCGTCGACCCGGACCTGACCGTACGCAACCGCTACGGCGGTCTCTCGATCATCCCCGCCAGCGAGCGCGGTCATGCCGACTATGTCGAGCGGGTCGCTCGCACCAAGATCGACCTCGACCACGTCAACGACCTCGGCTGGACCGCACTCCTCGAGGCAGTGATCCTCGGCGAGGGCTCCGACCGCTGGCAGCGGGTCGTCCGCAGCCTGCTCGAGAACGGCGCCGACCCGAGCATCGCCGACCGCGACGGCGTGACCCCGCTCGAGCACGCCCGCAACCGCGGGTTCACCGAGATCGCGCAGATCTTGGAACAGCACAGCCTCGAGCAGCACGGCGGCTGACCCCGCCGCGGCGCCCCATGCTCGGGGCCCTGACCGGTTCCCCCGCCGGTCGGGGCCTCGATCCATTCCAGAAGTAGCCCTTGACCTTGACGCAGCGTCATACCCGGACAGTGGTGCTCACCGAAACCAGCGAAGAGGAGCACCACCATGAACGCAGTCATCATCGCCGTCGAGCTAGCAGCCGCCGCGGCGTTCCTGAGCATCCCGATCGTGCGGCACCGTTACGGCGCCCGTGCCATGGCCGACGCCGAGGCCGAGCTCGCCCGTCAAGGCGTACGCACCAGCGCCCTGCGCGAGAACGGCATGCGGTTCGACGCCAGCGGGCACGAGTGGTGGGCACCTGGCGGCATCGCCTTGTTACTCGTGACGGCGGCGGGTCTCACCCTCGCCGGGTTCGACTGGATGCGCCCGGTGAATCTGGTGGTGCTGTCGCTGCTGTTCCTCGGCAACTGCGTCATCGTCTACAGCAACCTGACCGCGGTGCGTTCGGTGCAGGCCGCCTTCCGCCGCAAGAACGACCCCGAGCTGGCCGGCGTCGATGTTCCGGCCCTGCTCCAGGTCGCCGAGGCGGGCTTCCCGGACTGGACCTGGACCCTCCAGAAGGCCCGCAACACCATCGTGTTCGCCGGCTCGGCGCTCGGCCTGATCCTGCTGGCCATGGCCTGATCAGCTACCGCGGCCCTGACCGGCCCTCGCCGGTCGGGGTCTCGTCCCGGGTGAACGTGAGCTGTTGGACATCGATGTAGCCGGCCGCGAACCCGGCCCGGGAGTACTCCAGGTAGAAGTGCCACATCCGCAGGAAGGTTTCGTCGAACCCGAGCTCCCTCACCTCGTCGGCGCGGTCGCGCAGAGCCTGGTCCCAGCGCCGCAGGGTCTCGGCGTAGTGGGGACCGAAGGAGAGCCGGCTACGCACCCGGAGTCCGGTGTGCGCCTCGGTCACCTCGGTGATCGCCTCGGTCGAGGGCAGCAGCCCACCGGGGAAGATGTACTTGGTGATCCAGGTCTCCGTGTTCCGGGTGGCCAGCATCCGCTCGTGCGGCATCGTGATCGCCTGGATCACCGCGGTGCCGCCCGGGGCCAGGACCTCGTCGATCTTCGCGAAGTACGCCGGCCAGAACCGTTCCCCGACCGCCTCGATCATCTCGACCGAGACCACCGCGTCGTACGTCCCGACCACGGCGCGGTAGTCGCGCAGCTCGACGTCCACCCGGTCACCGAGCCCCGCCGCGGCGATCCGCTGCCGGGCAAGCGCGGCCTGCTCGACGGAGAGGGTCACCGAGGTGACCTGCGCACCCCGGGCGGCGGCCCGCAGGGCCAGCTCTCCCCAGCCGGTCCCGATCTCCAGCAGACGGGTGCCCGCGTTGACTCCCGCCTCGTCGAGGATCCGGTCGATCTTGCGGTGCTGTGCGGTCGCCAGGTCCTCCGTGGACGGCAGCGAGGAGAACAGCGCCGAGGAGTAGCTCATCGTGGGGTCGAGGAAGAGCGCGAAGAAGTCGTTGGACAGGTCGTAGTGGTGCCCGATGTGCTCGCGCGCGTTCTCCGGGGTGTTCAGGTCCTTCGCCCCACGGCGCCGCTCATAGACCGCGCTCGCCCGTTGTGCCCATCCGGGCAGCAGACCCGTGACGTCGCGGCACAGGACGGTCAGCGTCTCCCCCAGCTCCCGGGCGTCCCAGGCACCGGTCAGGTACGCCTCGCCGAAGCCGATCAGCCCGTGCCGGCCGACCCTGGCGTAGAACTCCTCGGGCCGGTGCAGCACGATGTCGGCCGGGCTGCCGTCCTCGCTCACGCTGATCCCGAGCCGCCTCGTGGCGGCCCGGAACAAGGTCGCCGCGGCCACCGCGGCGCCACGGGCCACCGGGCCTGTGGGCATCTCCGCCAGCATCGGCCAGCGGTCGCCCTCCAGGGCCTGGGCGGTGGGGGCTTCGATGGTCTTCATCAGACACCTTCCTGGTGGTGCGGCGGCCGTCTCCGGACCGGTAGGCGACGTAGCCACAGCGCTACGCCGTGTATGCGGATCCAGACCGCGCCGAGAAGCGCGGCGGGAGCGGAACGGAGCGTGTCCCCGAACCGCCCTTCGACCCGGGAGCCGCGGACGGAGGCGTCGAAGACGGTCCCGTCCTCGGTGGTGAGCCGGACGGCGACCCGGAGTCGCCCGTCGGGTGGCGGCACGGTCAGCTCGTAGTGGCCGTCGACGCCGTGGAACGGCGAGACGTACATCGCCTTGGCGACCTGTGCCCGATGCCGCTCGTCGGGGTGGACGAGGTAGGCGTGCCGGTCGCCGTAGGTGTTGTGCACCTCGACGACGGTGGCCAGCGGCTCCCCGGAGGGGGCCGTGCACCAGTAGACGCTGATCGGGTTGAAGCTGAACCCGAAGGCCCTCGGCTGGGCCGCCATGAGCACCCGCGCGTCGGCCAGGTCGACGTCGTGGAGCTTCAGGAACGCGGCGAGGTTCTCCCGGATCGAGAGCTCGGGATCGCCGAGATGGTCACGTGCCTCGAAGCGGCCGAGGGGCCCGCGATCGGGTAGCCGGTCCAGGTCGACCACCTGCCAGTGGGAGCGGTGCACGAACCGGTTCCGCAGCGGCCCCCGCCGGGTGTGGCTGATCGTGGTGCGGTACACACCGGTCGCGTCGGGCCGCTCCGCGGGGGTCGTCCAGGAGAGCCCCAGCCGCTCGGCCGCCCGGGCCCCGGAGCGGGCGCCGTCCTCGTGGAACCCCCAGCCGCGCCAGGCGCCGGCGAAGACCAGCGCGTCGGAGTCGAGCTCGTCGGCACGCTGCTGGGCCGCCACCGACTCCGGGGTGTAGAGCGGATGCTCGTACTCCATGGTGGCGATGACCTTCGCCGGGTCGATCAGGTCGGCTCCACCGAGCGTGACCAGGTGACGTACGCCTCCGGGGGCCGGCAGCCGCATCAAGCGGGTCAGGTCGTAGGTGACCGTGACCTGGCCGCGGCCGGGGCGCTCGAGGTAGTTCCACGAGGACCGGACGTGCTCGCTGTCCGGGAGCAGGCTGGTGTCGGTGTGCAGCTGAGCCTGGTTGGCGGAGTACGGGAACCCACCCAGGATCTCCCGCTGGGCCGCCGTCGGCTCGCCGAGCATCGCCAGTGACTGTCCCGGATGAGTCGCCAGCACGGCGGCGTCGAAGAGCTCGGTGTGACCGTTGCCGTCGGTGACCTCGACACCCGCGCGGGTCTCGACCACGTTCACGACCTTCGTCGAGGTCAGCACCCGGCCGCCGCGGGCGCGGATCGCGGCGGCGACCCTCTCGACGTACGTCGCCGAGCCGCCGGTGACCGTGCGCCAGCGCGGCGATCCGAAGACCTGCAGCATCCCGTGGTGACCGAGGAACTCGAAGAGGTAGCGGGCCGGGTAGCTCAGCGCCGTGTCCGGGTCGCACGACCACACCGCAGCGACCAGCGGGGCCATGAAGTGGCGGCGGAAGTACGGGGTGAACCCGTGCTCTTCCAGGAACGCCTCGAGGGTGCGGTCGTCGGGCTCCTCTCGTGCGAGCAGAGTGCGAGCGGCGCGATGGAACCGTGGGATCTCGGTGAGCATCCGCAGGTGCGCCGGGCGGAACGCACGGCGGTCGGGCAGCACCCCGCGCAGCCCGCGCGCACCGGCGTACTCCACGCCCGCGGCCTCCGAACGCACCGACATCGACATCTCCGAGACCTGCGTCGGCACGTCGAGCTCGGCGAAGAGACGGAGCAGCGTCGGATACGTACGCCGGTTGTGCACGATGAACCCGGTATCGATCGCCAGCTCGCTCCCGTCGGGCGCGGTGACGCGGTGGGTGTCGGCGTGACCACCCAGCCGGTCGTCGGCCTCGAAGAGCGTGACCGTGCCGTGCCGCGACGCGATGTACGCCGCGGTCAGGCCGGCCACACCACTGCCCACCACCGCGATCCGGCGGCGTTCGTGGTCGGGACTGCTCATCGGGCTCCTCGGGGGTCGAAGCGGCGACCGGCGCAGAGGCGCCGTCACCCGGTCTTCGGCCACCGGGGCGAATCGGATTGGGCCCGGCCGTCGTCTTTTTCGCCGGCCCGAGGAGCGTCAGCCGCGACCGGCGTAGGGCATCCCGGTCGCGAGGATGGTCATCGTGGGCACGCTGACGCCGAGCGGCAGCTGGGCCATGGCAACGACCGCGTCGGCGACGTGCTGCGGGTCGAAGGTCGGCTCGGGGCGTACGGTGCCGTCGGCCTGGCGGGCGCCGGTGGCGATGCCGGCGGTCATCTCGGTGGCGGCGTTGCCGATGTCGATCTGACCGACGGCGATGTCGTGGGCGCGGCCGTCGAGGGCGAGCGCGCGGGTGAGGCCGGTGATCGCATGCTTGGAGGTGGTGTAGGCCGTGCTGCCCGGACGGGGCACGTGCGCCGAGATGGAGCCGTTGTTGATGATCCGCCCTCCGTGCGGGGACTGCCGCTTCATCTGGGCGAACGCCTCACGGGCGCACAGGAACGAGCCGGTGACGTTGACGGCGAGCGTCGCGGCGAACTCCTCAGGCGCGATCTCGTCGACGTCGCCGCTCGGCCCGAAGGTGCCGGCGTTGTTGACCAGCAGGTCCACCCGCCCCCACATCCCCACGACCGCGGCGAACGCCGCCTCCACCTCGGCGGCGTCGGTGACATCGGTCGGCAGCACGAGGGACCGCGCCATCACCGACGCGGTCTCCTCGAGCGAGGCCTTGGTGCGCCCGAGCAGGGCGACCTGGAAGCCTGCCCCGTCCAGGGCCCGGGCGATCACCCTGCCCAGGCCCGAGCCGGCACCGGTGACGACGGCGACCGGCATCACGTGAACTGCCGCGACAGGACCGCGTGCCGGTTGACGTCCTTGTAGAGCAGGTAGCGGAACCGGTCGGGCCCACCGGCGTAGCAGGCCTGCGGACAGAACGCCCGCAGCCACATGAAGTCGCCCTCCTGCACCTCCACCCAGTCCTTGTTGAGCAGGTAGACGGCCTTGCCCTCGAGGACGTAGAGCCCGTGCTCCATCACGTGCGTCTCCGGGAACGGGATCGCGCCACCCGGCTCGAAGCTGACGATGTTGACGTGCATGTCGTGGCGTACGTCATCGGGGTCGACGAACCGCTGGGTCTTCCAGGCGCCGTTGGTGCCGGGCATCTCGCCGCCCTCGACGTCGGTCTCGTTGGTGACGAACGCCTCCGGCACCTCGATCCCCTCGACCCGCTGGTAGGCCTTGCGGATCCAGTGGAAGCGGGCGACCTGGTCGCTGGTGTTGTGCAGCGTCCAGGTGGAACCGGGCGGGAGGAAGGCGTACCCACCGGGGGTGAGGTCGTGCTTCTCCCCCTCGACCGAGAGCGTCAGCGCGCCCTCGACCACGAACAGGACACCCTCGGCATCCGGGTCGAGCTCGGGCTTGTCGCTGCCGCCGCCGGGCGAGACCTCGACGATGTACTGCGAGAACGTCTCGGCGAAACCCGAGAGCGGCCGGGCGATCACCCACAGCCGAGTGCCCTCCCAGAACGGGAGCTTGCTGGTGACGATGTCGCGCATGGTGCCACGCGGGAGCACGGCGTACGCCTCGGTGAACACGGCCCGGTCGGTGGTCAGCTCGCGCTGCGACGGGTGGCCGCCGGTCGGGGCGTAGTAGCGGCCAGAAGGGTTGTGTGCTGCGCTCATGGTCGGGCTCCTTCTCGGGTGACTCGGGTGAGCAGCCGGCCCTGGGGCGCGGCCTCGATGTCGATCTTCTCGCCACGCAGCCAGGTCTCGCGGACGACGCCGGCGAGGGATCGGCCGTGATACGGCGTGACGGCGTTCTTGTGGTGGAGCTTCGCGGCGTCGACGACGTAGGAGTCCTCGGGCGCGAGGACGGCGAAGTCTGCGTCGTAGCCGACCGCGATCTGCCCCTTGGTCGTCAACCCTGCGTGGCGGGCCGGCGCCTCGGACATCCAGCGGGCGGCGTCGGCGAGCGCGAACCCGCGCGCCCGGGCCTCGGTCCAGACCGCCGACAGGCCGAGCTGGAGCGAGGAGATGCCACCCCAGGCGACCCCGAAGTCGCCGCTGTCGAGCGCCTTCAGGTCGGGGGTCGAGGGCGAGTGGTCGGTGACGACCATGTCGATGACGCCTTCGCGCAGGCCCTGCCAGAGCAGCTCGCGGTTGGCCGCCTCGCGGATCGGCGGGCAGCACTTGTACTGCGTCGCGCCGTCGGGGATCTCCTCCGCGGCGAAGGTCAGATAGTGGGGGCACGTCTCGGCCGTGATCGGGACGCCGTCGCGGCGGGCCGAGGCGAGCATCGCGAGCACGTCGGAGCTGGAGACGTGCAGGATGTGGACGCGGCAGCCGGTCCACCGGGCCAGCTCGATCACCTGGGCGATGGCCAGGTTCTCCGCGCCCCGCGGCCGGCTGTGCAGGAATCTTTCGTACGTCCCGCCCGCTGCCTCCGGCGCGTGCTCGATCGCGTGCGCGTCCTCGGCGTGGACGATCAGCAGACCGTCGAACGAGGCGATCTCGCGCATCGCCAGCTCGAGCTGTGCACTGTCGAGCGGCGGGAACTCGTCGACGCCCGAGTGCAGCAGGAAGCACTTGAACCCGGAGACGCCCGCCTCGTGCAGAGGTCGCAGCTCGGCGACGTTGCCGGGGATGGCGCCGCCCCAGAAGCCGACGTCGACGAAGGCCTGGCTCGCCGCCGTCTTGCGCTTCAGGTCGAGCGCCGGCAGGTCGCAGGTGGGCGGGATGCTGTTGAGCGGCATGTCCACGATGGTGGTGACTCCGCCGGCGGCCGCGGCACGGGTCGCCGAGGCGAAGCCCTCCCACTCGGTCCGGCCCGGGTCGTTGACGTGCACGTGGGCATCGACGACGCCCGGCATCAGCACCTCGTCGTCGGCGAGCTCGACCACGCGGGCCGCGGTCAGGCCTGGCTCGACCGCCATGATCTTCCCGTCGCGAACTCCGACCGAGCCTGCTGTCTCACCCTCCGGGGTCACCATCCGCGCCGCCCGGATCACGACATCGAGATCTCGACTCACACCGTCACCTCCGCATCATCGACTGCCACCACCCGGGTCCGCTGGCGACCGAGGCCACCGACCTCGGCCTCGACCACGTGCCCTTCGCGCAGGAAGGGCCGGGGCTCGGGCCGCAACGCTGCGACCCCGCCAGGTGTCCCGGTCAGCACCAGGTCACCGGGCTCGAGTGTCATCAGCGTACTGAGGTAGGCGAGGAGCTCGCCGACGCTGTTGGCCATCCGGGCGGTCGAACCACGCTGGCGTCGTTCGCCGTCGACCCACAGCTCCAGGGCGAGGGCCTGCGGGTCGTTCACGGCGTCGGACGTGACGAGCCACGGCCCGATGGGGGTGAACGTGTCGGCACACTTCCCCTTCGCCCAGGTCGGCCCGGCCGCGATGCGCGCCCGCTCGCTGACGTCGTCGGCGGTGAGGTAGCCGCCGACCGCGGCCAGGGCCTGTCGTGGATCCGGGCAGCGGGACAGCCTTCGCCCGATCACCACACCCAGCTCGACCTCGTAGTCGGTCATCGTCGAGCCCGGCGGAAGCTCGATCGCATCGTAGGGACCGACGATCGTGGTCGAGGGCTTGAGGAACACGACCGGCTCGTCCGGGATCGCGACCCCTGCCTCCTCGGCGTGGTCCTCGTAGTTGAGGCCGATCCCGACGATCTTGCCCGGCCGCGCCACGGGTGGTCCGATCCGGGTGCCGTCGGGGACTCTCGGAAGTACGCCCGCGGCGACCGCCTCTCGGACCGCGGCGAGCCGCTCGGGGTCGCCGAGCAGGTCTCCGTCGATCGCCGGCACGACGGCCGACAAGTCTCGGAGCACGTCGTGGTCGTCTAGGGCCGCGGGGCGCTCCGCGCCCGGCGCACCCACGCTCAGCAGTCTCATGCGTCCTCCTCGGATGCTGACCGAGTTACCTCGGTCTCGTTGCACTCCCCTCGCGGAACTCCATGAAGGAGGTGACCGCTCGCCGAGTTACCTCGGTGAGCATTCCGACGCTCGCTCATGCCGCCTCCTCGGATACCGACCGAGTTACCTCGGTCTCGCTGCAGTCCCCTCGCGGAACTCCACGAAGGAGGTGACCGCTCACCGAGTTACCTCGGTGAGCATTCCGACGCTCGCTCATACGTCCTCCTTGACGAGATGGTCGGCGGCGATCCGCTCTGCGATCTGCTCGAGCAGGGCCGCTGCATCGCTCAGGCAGCGCTGCCGGTCGGGTTCGATGTCCATCAAGGCGTACGCAGCACCGATCCCGGCCGCCCGCAGCCGGTCGTGGTCGAGGTGGTTGACCCCGCAGACCGCCACGACCGGGACACCGGCGCGTGCAGCCGCGGCGGCGACCCCGGCCGGGGCCTTGCCGTGCAGGGTCTGCTCGTCGAGAGCCCCTTCGCCGGTGACGACGAGGGCCGCGCCCTCCAGCCCCGAGCCGAAGTCGACCAGCTCGAGCACGAGGTCGATCCCGGAGCGCAGCTCGGCGCCCAGGAGGGCGACGGCGGCGAAGCCGACACCGCCGGCAGCACCTGCGCCGGGGTGGTCCCGGAGGTCGGTGCCGGTCTCCTCCGCGACAACCGAGGCCCAGTGGCCGAGGGCGGCATCGAGGCGGCGCACCTGGTCGGGGTCGGCACCCTTCTGCGGCCCGTAGACCGCGGCCGCGCCGCGGGGCCCGGTCAGCGGGTTGTCGACGTCGCAGGCGACGGTGATCTCGACCCCGGCGACCCGGCGCAACAGAGCGGTGAGGTCGAGCCGGGCCACGTCCTCGAGGCCGACGCCGCCATCGGCCACCGGAGCGCCCGAGGCCCCGAGCAGCCGGACGCCGAGCCCGCGGAGCAGACCCGCTCCCCCGTCGGTGCTGGCGCTGCCGCCGATGCCGAGCACCACCCGGCGACAGCCGGCGTCGATCGCGGCCGCCATCGCCTGACCGACCCCGAGGCTGGAGGCGCCCAACGGGTCCGGCGCCCCGGGAAACCGGGCGAGCCCGGCCGCGTCGGCGAGCTCGACGACGGCGGTGTCATCGCGACGGGCGTACGCGGTCCTCACCGGTGACCCGGTCGGTCCGGTCACCGTGACCGGGACGAGGTCGAACCCGGCGGACTCGGCCGCCGCCAGGGTGCCGTCGCCGCCGTCAGCGACGGGGATCGCGTCGACGATGACGTCGGGACGTCCCCGGCGTATCCCCGCGCTCACCGCCGCCGCGACCTCGGCAGCGGTGAGCGATCCCTTGAACTTGTCGGAGGCGATCAGCACACGGACCATGACTCAGTCCAGCGGGACGAGCGCGGTCGGGGCGTGCTCACCACGCTCGGCCAGCTCCTCGAACTCGACGACGCCGTCGATCTCGAGGCCCATCGAGACGTTGGTGACCCGCTCGAGGATGACCTCGACCAGCACCGGCACCCGATACTCCGCCTGGAGCGCCTTGGCCTTCTCGAAGGCGGCACCCAGGTCGGCTGGGTCGGTGACCCGGATCGCCTTGCAGCCCAGCCCCTCGGCCACCTTGAGGTGGTCGACGCCGTAGCCGTCGACCTCGGGGCTGTTGACGTTCTCGAAGGCGAGCTGGACGCAGTAGTCCATCTCGAAGCCGCGCTGGGCCTGACGGATCAGGCCGAGGTAGGAGTTGTTCACGACGACGTGGATGTAGGGGATGTTGAACTGGGCGCCGACCGCCAGCTCCTCGATCAGGAACTGGAAGTCGTAGTCGCCCGAGAGCGCGACGACCTGGCCGTCGGGGACGGCGGTCGCGACCCCCAGGGCGGCCGGGAGGGTCCAGCCGAGCGGGCCTGCCTGGCCGGCGTTGATCCAGTGCCGTGGCTGGTAGACGTGCAGCAGCTGGGCGGCCTGGATCTGGGAGAGACCGATCGTGGTGACGTACCGGGTGCCGGTGCCGAAGGCGCGGTTCATCTCCTCGTAGACCCGTTGCGGCTTGATCGGGACGTTGTCGAAGTGGGTCTTGCGGTGCAGAGTCCGCTTCCGCTCGGCGCACTCCTCGGCCCAGGATGCCCGGTCCGGGAGGCGCCCGGCGCCCGCCCACTCGCGAGCGACCTCGACGAGGATCTCCAGCGCCGCGCGAGCGTCGGAGACGATCGAGTAGTCCGGTGCGAAGACCCGGCCGATCTGGGTCGGCTCGATGTCGATGTGCACGAACGTACGTCCGGCCGTGTAGGTCTCGACCGAGCCGGTGTGGCGGTTGGCCCACCGGTTGCCGATGCCGAGCACGAAGTCGCTGGCCAGCATGGTCGCGTTGCCGTAGCGGTGCGAGGTCTGCAGCCCCACCATGCCCGCGTTGAGCCGGTGGTCGTCCGGGATCGTGCCCCAGCCCATCAGGGTGGGGACGACGGGGACGCCGGTGACCTCGGCGAGCTCGACCAGCAGGTCGGCGGCGTCGGCGTTGACCACGCCACCGCCCGCGACGATCAGCGGGCGCTCCGCGGCCAGCATCATGGTGAGCGCCTTCTCGGCCTGAGCGCGGCTGGCCGCCGGCTTCGCGATCGGCAAGGGTTCGTACGTCTCGATGTCGAAGTCGATCTCGGCCAGCTGGACGTCGAGCGGCAGGTCGACCAGGACCGGACCGGGACGCCCCTCGCGCATCAGCCGGAACGCCTTCTGGAAGGTGCCCGGGACTTGGGCGGGCTCCATCACGGTGACCGCCATCTTGGTGAGCGGGCCCGCGATGGCAGCGATGTCGACCGCCTGGAAGTCCTCCTTGTGGAGCTTCGCGACCGGCGCCTGGCCGGTGATGCACAAGATCGGGATCGAGTCGGCGGAGGCCGAGTAGAGACCGGTGACCATGTCGGTGCCGGCCGGGCCGGAGGTGCCGATGCAGACACCGATGTTGCCGGCCTTCGCCCGGGTGTAGCCCTCGGCCATGTGCGAGGCGGCCTCGACGTGGCGGGCGAGCACGTGGTGGAGACCACCGTGCGCACGCATCGCGCTGTAGAACGGGTTGATCGCGGCACCGGGGAGGCCGAACAGCTGGGTCGCGCCCTCCTTCTCCAGGATCAGGACGGCGGCGTCGACCGCGCGCATGCGTGCCATCTCAGTTCTCCTTCTCGGTGACGGAGCCGCTCAGCCGCTCGACCCCGCGCAGCAGGGCGGAGTGGTCCAGGCCGCCGTCGCCGTTGGCCCGTGCGCTCGCCATCAGCTGGGCGACCAGCGAACCGAGCGGGACCACGACGCCGGCCTCGCGGGCGGCTGCCGTGAGGATGCCCATGTCCTTGTGGTGCAGGTCGATCCGGAACCCGGGCTGGAAGGAGCGGGTCAGCATGTTCTCCTTCTTCTGGTTGAGCACGCTCGAGCCGGCCAGCCCGCCACCGAGCACCTCGAGGGCGGCCTTCGTGTCCACGCCGTACGCCTCGAGGAAGACGACCGCCTCCGAGAGCGCCTGGATGTTGGCGGCGACGATGAGCTGGTTGGCCGCCTTGACCGTCTGGCCGGCGCCGCTCGGGCCCACGTGCACGATCGTCTTGCCGACGACGTCGAAGAGCGGCTTCGCGGTGGCGAAGTCGTCGGCTTCGCCACCGACCATGATCGAGAGGGCCGCGTTCTTGGCACCGGCCTCGCCACCGGAGACCGGGGCGTCGAGGATGCGGAAGCCACGCGCCGTGGCCTGCTCGGCGAGCGCCGCGCTCACGTCGGGCCGGATGCTGGAGAAGTCGATGATCAGCGCGCCGGCGGGGGCTGACTCGAAGACGCCGGCCTCGGCGGTGAGCACCTCCTCGACGTGGGGCGAGTCCGGCACCATGATGCAGACGACGTCGGCGTCGCGGCAGGCGTCGGCGGTGGATTCGGCTGCCCGGCCGCCCGCCGCGGCCAGGGCCCGGGTGCGCTCGGGGCTGTGGTCGAAGCCGGCGACGGTGTGACCGGCGCCGGCCAGGTGGGCGGCCATCGGGCTGCCCATGATGCCGAGGCCGATGAAGGCGATGGTGGTCATGATGATCTCTCCTGGGGGTCGTCAGCGGGTGGCGGTCGCGGCGCCGCGGCGGTCTCGCGGCAGCCAGTCGAAGCTCTCGGTCGTAGTCGTGGCGGGCTTGTACTCCAGCCCGACCCAGCCGGCGTATCCGGCCGCCTCGAGGGCGGCGAGCTGCCGCTCGAGCGGGAGCTCGCCGGTGCCGGGCTCGTTGCGGCCCGGGGCGTCGGCGATCTGGACGTGGGCGATCCGAGCGGCGTACGCAGCGATCACCGCGTCGACGTCGTCGCCGTTCACGGCGAGGTGGTAGAGGTCGGCGAGCAGTCCGATGTTGGCCTCGCCGGCGCGGTCGATCGCGGCCACCGCGCCGACGGCGGTGAGCAGCGGGTAGCGGTCGGCACCGCTGACCGGCTCGACCAGCACGGTGCCACCGATCCGGGCGGCCGCACGGGCGGCCAGCGCGAGGTTCTCGGCGCCGAGCTCGTCCTGCTCCTCGGCGGCGACGCCGTCGACACGGTTGCCGTAGAGCGCGTTGAAGGCGGTGCAGCCGAGCCGCTCGCCGATGCCGATGGTGGCGTCGATGTTGTCGCGGAACTCCGCCGACCGGGACGGCCAGGAGACCAGGCCGCGGTCACCGCTGGGCATGTCACCGGCGAAGAAGTTGAGGCCGACCAGCTGCACGCCGGCGTCCTGCACGGCGGCGACGAAGGCGTCCGCGTCCTTGTCGGACGGCACCGCCTCGGCGAACGGCCACCAGAACTCCACCGCGTCGAAGCCGGCGGCCTTCACCGCCGCGGGGCGCTCGAGCAGCGGGAGCTCGGTGAACAGGATCGAGCAGTTCACCTCGTAGCGGAGCTGGTGGGTCATCTCACCATTCCTTCCGTAATGCGGAATTTGATTTCTGACATTCGAAATATAAGGATGTGAGCGGAGTCACGTCAACCCCGTGCAGGACTCGGCCGCAAACTGATGAAGAAACGACAACGGGCCTCCCGTGTACGTGCGCGGGCGTTGTACGTTCCTCCAAGACGCGGCTGACGGACTGCGGACCGTGGAGGCACCGTGCTACTGGCAGAGCTGTTGGAGACGCCCACCCTGGGCCTGCGACTCCTGCACGCCCCGGAGGGCTCGCTGGAGCGTCCGGTGGGGCGGACGATCACGATCGACCTGCTCGAGCCGGGCCGCTATCTGAACGGCGGGGAGCTCGTCCTCACCGGCCTCGTCTGGCGGCGAGGCCCCGAGGACAGCGAGACGTTCGTCTCCTCGATCGCCGACGGCGGCGCGACCTGTCTGCTAGCCGGAGCGGCCCTGCTCGGCGCGGTTCCCGACGACCTCGTGGAGGCCTGCCGACGCCACCACGTCGCCTTGGTGGAGGTGCCCGGAGACGTGGCGTTCGCCGACGTGACCGAGTACGTCGCTGCCGCCGGCGCCGCCGGCGCGAGCGCCCGGATGTCGGCCAGCCTGGCCCGCCAGCGCCAGCTCCTCTCCGCCATCGCCTCGGGCCGCAGCCTCGACGAGCTGGCCGCCCGGGTGGCCACCGAGATCGGCCACGCGTGCCGGGTGCTGACCGCGAGCGGGCGCCACGTCGTACCCGGCCCCGGAGAGCTCGATCCGGACACGGTCGACGCGCTGACCCGCCGCTTCCTGACCGCCGACCTGCTGCCCGCCGTGGCCGAGGTGGGCGACCGCAGCTACTCCCTCTTCCCCATCGGATCGGGCCTGGCCGACCGCCTCACCGGATGGACCGTGGCGGTCGAGGGCGACCACACCACCTGGCCGCGGGAGGACCTCGACATGGTTCACGAGTTCGGTGCCATCACCGCGCTGGACCGCTCCCGGCGCGACGAGGGATTCCGGGTCCGGCGACCCCTCGCGGCGGCGACCCTCTCCCACCTGGAGGCCGGTGCCTCACCTGCCGAGATCGCGACCGGGCTGCGCCAGTCCGGGCTCGATCCCGAGCGGCCGCTCGTGCTCGCCGTGGCCGAGCTCGGGCCGGGTGGTCCGCCGGACGCGGTCGCCGCGGTGCTCGAGGACGTGGCCCTCGGCCTGGGGCCGTCCGTGGTCGCCAGCGCACGCGACGGCTGCGCGGTCGCGTTCCTCCCGTCCCGCCCGGACCTCACCGACCAGCTGCGCCGCTCGCTCACCCGGTTGGCGCCGGCCCTGGTCCGCGGCTCGCTGTCGGTCGGGCTGAGCGGCGAGAGCGGCATCGACGCACTGGCCGGGGCGCTCGAGGAGGCTCGGTTCGCGCATCGGGTCGCGCGCTCCGGCGGCGGCGCGGTGGCGCTGTCCAGCTCGGAGGAGGTCACCTCCCACGTACTGCTGCTCGCCACGGTCCCCGACGACATCCGCCGCACCTACGCGCAGCGCGTCCTCGGCCCCGTCCTCGAGCACGACCAGCGCACCGGCAGCGATCTGGTCCCGACGCTCGACCGGTTCCTGACGTACGCCGGGTCGTGGACGCGTACGGCCGAGTCGCTCCATCTCCACGTCAACAGCGTGCGCTACCGGATCTCCCGGGTCGAGGAGCTGACCGGTCGCGACCTGACCACGATGGAGGATCGGGTCGACGTCTTCCTCGCGCTCCGATCGCTCTGATCCGCCGCCGGTGTAACACGTCGTTCGTAGGACTACTCGCCCTATCGGAACGACCGGATAGTCCTACGAACAGCGTGTTACCGGCGATCCCACCCCGCTGATTTCACGCCACCGAAACCGCTCGGAAACCGGCGGAACGCCATCCTGGAGGATCACACAAAGCCCGGATCCACGCCGACCCCATCTTCGGATGATCGGCGGGTGCCGCTCGGGACCCCAAGAGACCAGGCTGTGGTGAGAGTCACAGCTCACCTGCCCACCAGGGCGCCCCGAGAAAGGTGTGAGGATGAACGCGAGAGCAGTCCTGAGGTCGATCCGGCCCCAGAAGAAGGACGGTGGCCGCCCCACCCACCCCGTCGACGAGGTGCTCCCGGCGGGCAAGCTCGCCGTCTACGGCCTCCAGCACGTGCTCGCGTTCTACGCCGGAGCGGTGATCGTCCCGATCCTGCTCGCCAACTCGATCGGGTTGAGTCAGCAGGAGCTGATCCACCTGATCAACGCCGACCTGTTCACCTGCGGCATCGCCTCGATCATCCAGTCGGTCGGCTTCTGGAAGGTCGGCGTACGCCTGCCGCTGCTCCAGGGTGTCACCTTCACCGCCGTCTCGCCGATGATCGCGATCGGGCTCGCTGCCGGAGGCGGCACCGACGGGCTGCTCGTCATCTACGGCGCGGTGATCGTGGCCGGTCTGGCGACGTTCTTCATCGCCCCCTACTTCAGCCGGCTGATCCGGTT
The DNA here is from genome assembly GCF_042730435.1 of Nocardioides sp. NPDC059952. Lineage (NCBI taxonomy): Bacteria > Bacillati > Actinomycetota > Actinomycetes > Propionibacteriales > Nocardioidaceae > Nocardioides > Nocardioides sp. NPDC059952. Next base: position 47,543 of record NZ_JBHWLY010000038.1, read on the forward strand.
CTTCCCACCGGTCGTGACCGGCTCGGTGATCACCATCATCGGCATCGCGCTGCTCCCGGTCGCGGCCGGGGACGCCGTCGGCGGCGCGGGCCCGACCGCGGACCCGACGAGCGGTCGCAACCTGGCGTACGCCCTGGGCACCCTGGCCCTGATCGTCATCATCCAGCGCGTGTTCAAGGGCTTCATGGCCACCGTCGCCGTGCTCGTCGGCCTGGTCGTCGGCACCCTGGTCGCCTGGGCCCTCGGGGACGCCCACTTCGACGCGGTCGCCAGTTCCGACTGGGTGGGCGTGACCACGCCGTTCCACTTCGGCTGGCCGCAGTTCTCCGCCGCCGCGATCGTGTCCATGATCGTGGTCATGCTGATCACCGCCGTCGAGACCACCGGTGACGTCTTCGCCACCGGCGAGATCGTCGAGAAGCGGATCGGCCGCAACGACATCGCCCGCGCCCTGCGCGCCGACGGCCTGGCCACCACGATCGGCGGCGTCTTCAACTCCTTCCCCTACACCTGCTTCGCCGAGAACGTCGGCCTCGTCCGGCTGACCCGAGTCAAGAGCCGCTGGGTGGTCGCCACCGCGGGTCTGATCATGGTGTTCATCGGACTCCTCCCGAAGGTCGGCGCGATCGTCGCCGGCATCCCGCACCCCGTCCTCGGCGGCGCCGCGCTGGCGATGTTCGCGACGGTCGCGGTCGTCGGCTTCCAGACGCTCAGCAAGGTCGACTTCCACGACCACCGCAACGTGGTGATCGTGGCGACCAGCGTCGGCCTGGCGATGTACGTCACCGCGCAGCCCGAGGTCTCCCAGGCCGTCCCGGGGTGGGCCGAGATCATCTTCGGCAGCGGCATCACCCTCGGCAGCCTCACCGCGATCGTGCTCAACATCCTGTTCCACCACGTCGGCCCGGACTACGGCCCGGCCGTCGCCGGCCAGCCCGGCGAGGGCGTCCGGCTCGACCAGGTCAACCAGATGGGACGTACGGAGTTCGTGGAGACGTTCGACGGTCTCTTCCAGGGGCCGCGGTGGATGGTCGAGCGGGCCTGGGAGCAGCGGCCGTTCGCGGACACGCACGCCCTGCGCCGCGCCTTCCAGGACGCCCTCTTCAGCGGCTCCGTCGACGAGCAGCGCGAGCTGATCGAGGCCTACCCCGAGCTGGGTTCGCGCCTGGTCTCGGAGGGGATGGTCGGCGAGGAGTCGCTGCGCGACCAGTCCTCGCGCGGCCTGACCCACCTGGCCGAGCCGGACCAGGAGGCACTCACCTCGCTCACCGACGCCTACCACGAGCGCTTCGGCTTCCCGCTGGTCATCTCCGTACGCGACTCCGACTCGCTCGACCGGATCCTCGCCGAGGGTCGGTCGAGGCTCGGGAACTGCGAACGCCAGGAGCACGCCGCCGCGCTGATCGAGATCGCCAAGATCGCCGGCCACCGCTTCGACGACTTCCTGCGCGATGCCAACCCGATCCACAGCGCCCGCACCCGCAACCCGATCCGGAGCCAGCCATGACCACACCCAGCGCCCCCTGTGTCACGGTCAACGGGGACCAGGTGCCCCTGACCGGGGTCGCCACCCACACCACCACCCTCGACTGGCTGCGAGGCCGCGGCCTGACCGGCGCCAAGGAGGGCTGCGCCGAGGGCGAGTGCGGCGCCTGCTCGGTGATGGTCGCCCGGCCCGGCACCATCTCGCCGACCGAGTGGACCTCGGTCAACGCCTGCCTCGTGCCGATCGCCGCGCTCGACGGCCAGGAGATCGTCACGAGTGAGGGGCTCGGATCCAGCAGCGACCTCCACCCGGTCCAGCAGGAGCTCGCCGTACGCGGCGGGTCGCAGTGCGGCTACTGCACCCCGGGCTTCGTCTGCAGCCTCGCCGCGGAGTACTACCGCCCGAGCCGCGAGCCGGCGGCAGAGACCGACGGCACCGCCGCCTGCGACCACGAGCACGGTCCGAACGGCGTCGACCTGCACGCGCTGAGCGGCAACCTGTGCCGCTGCACCGGCTACCGCCCGATCCGCGACGCCGCCTACGCGCTCGGCGCACCCGAGGCCGACGACGCGTTCGCCGCGCGACAGCAGCAGCCGCCGCCCGAGGTCCGACCGACCCGGATCGCCGTCGACGGCGCCGAGTTCGTACGGCCTCGGTCGCTCACCGACGCGCTCGATCTTCTGGTCGAACGGCCGGAGGCGCAGATAGTCGCCGGCTCGACCGACTGGGGCGTGGAAGTCAACATCCGCGGCCGCCGGGCGCCGCTGGTCGTCGCGGTCGACCGCCTGCCCGAGCTGCGCGAGCTCTCCTTCCGGACTGGCCACGTGGAGATCGGTGCCGCCCTCACGCTGACCGAGATCGAGCGCAAGCTCAACGGCCGGGTCCCGCTCCTGGCCGAGCTCTTCCCGCAGTTCGCCTCCCGCCTGATCCGCAACGGTGCGACGATCGGCGGCAACATCGGCACCGCCTCCCCGATCGGCGACGCCCCGCCGGCGCTGCTCGCGCTCGACGCCGACGTCGTCCTGGCCTCGCCGCGCGGTGAGCGCGTCGTCCCGCTGGCCGACTACTTCACCGGCTACCGCGAGACGGTCCTGGCCGCGGACGAGCTGATCCGGAGCGTACGTCTCCCGCTGCCGCTGGCCCCGCTCGTCGGCTTCCACAAGATCGCCAAGCGCCGCTTCGACGACATCTCCAGCGTGGCCGTGGGCTACGCGCTCGAGATCGTCGACGGCACCGTCGTCCGCGCCCGGATCGGCCTGGGCGGCGTCGCCGCGACGCCCTTGCGCGCGGTCGCCACCGAGGACGCACTGGTCGGCCGGCCCTGGACCGAGGAGACCGTACGCCGCGCCGCGGCCGTCCTCGCGACCGAGGGCACCCCGATGGACGACCACCGTGCCAGCGCGTCCTACCGCTCGGCGATGCTCGGCCAGTCGCTGCTGCGGCTCTTCCACACCCACCGCCCTGCCGAAATGGAGGAGGTGCCCGTATGAGCGCCCTGTCCGAACGTCCCGAGAACCCCATCGTCGGGATCCCGCTCCCGCACGAGAGCGCCGCGCTGCACGTCACCGGCGAGGCGCTCTACACCGACGACCTGGTCGGCCGGATCGCCGGCACGCTGCACGCCTGGCCGGTCCAGGCCCCGCACACGCACGCCCTGATCACCGCGCTCCGGACCGACCCGGCCTATGACGTCCCGGGGGTCGTCCGAGTGCTCACCGCCGACGACGTACCCGGTGTCAACGACGCGGGCGTCAAGCACGACGAGCCGCTCTTCCCCACCGAGGTGATGTTCCACGGCCACGCGGTGTGCTGGGTCCTGGGCGAGACACTCGAGGCCGCCCGGCTGGGTGCGGCCGCGGTCGAGGTCGACTACGAGGCCTTGCCATCGCTGGTCACCGTGCCGGAGGCGATCGCCGCCGAGAGCTTCCAGGGCACCCCGCGCAACCTCGAGCGCGGCGACGCCGTCGCCGCCATCGAGAAGGCCGCCCATGTCTTCGAGGGCGAGTTCGAGTTCGCGGGCCAGGAGCACTTCTACCTCGAGACCCACGTCTCCCTCGCCCTGGTCGACGAGGGCGGCCAGGTGCTGGTGCACAGCAGCACCCAGCACCCCTCCGAGACCCAGGAGATCGTCGCCCACGTCCTCGGCGTCCCGAGCCACGAGGTCACGGTCCAGTGCCTGCGGATGGGCGGCGCGTTCGGCGGCAAAGAGATGCAGCCGCACGGCTACGCGGCCATCGCCGCGCTCGGCGCTCGGTTGACCGGGCGACCGGTGCGGCTCCGCCTCAACCGCACCCAGGACATCACCATGTCCGGCAAGCGTCACGGCTTCCACAGCACCTGGCGCGCAGGGTTCGACGACGAGGGCCACATCGTCGGCCTCGAGGCCACGCTCACCGCCGACGGCGGCTGGAGCCTCGACCTCTCCGAGCCGGTGCTGGCCCGCGCGCTGTGCCACATCGACAACGCCTACTGGGTGCCGAACATCCGTGTCGACGGCCGGGTCGCGCGCACCAACAAGACCTCGCAGACCGCCTTCCGCGGCTTCGGCGGACCGCAGGGCATGCTCGTCATGGAGGACCTGCTCGGCCGGTGCGCGCCGCTGCTCGGCATCGACCCGCTCGAGCTGCGCCGCCGCAACTTCTACCAGCAGGACCAGACCACGCCGTACGGCCAAGCGGTCAAGCAGGCCGACCGGCTGGCGGCCTGCTGGGACCAGGTCGCCTCGTCTGGCGAGGTCACGCGGAGACGCGCGGAGATCGCCGAGTTCAACAGTCGCCACCCCCACACCAAGCGGGGTCTGGCGATGACGCCGGTGAAGTTCGGCATCTCGTTCAACCTCACCGCCTTCAACCAGGCCGGCGCCCTCGTCCACGTCTACAAGGACGGCTCGGTGCTGATCAACCACGGCGGCACCGAGATGGGCCAGGGCCTGCACACCAAGATGCTCCAGGTCGCCGCGACCGCCCTCGGCCTCCCGTTGTCCCGCGTACGCCTCGCCCCGACCCGCACCGACAAGGTGCCCAACACCTCCGCGACCGCGGCCAGCTCCGGCGCCGACCTCAACGGGGCCGCGATCAAGAACGCCTGCGAGCAGATCCGCGAACGGCTCGCCCAGGTCGCCGGTGGCCGTCTCGGGATCAGCCCCAGCGACGTACGTTTCGATGACGGCGTCGTCCACGGCCTCTCCCCCGCTTCGGGGGAGATCGGCTGGAACGAGCTGGTCAACGCCGCCTACCACCAGCGGGTGCAGCTGTGGGCGGCCGGTTTCTACCGCACCGAGGGCCTGCACTGGGACCCCAACGTCATGCGGGGTGAGCCGTTCAAGTACTTCGCTAACGGGGTCGCGGCCTCCGAGGTCGAGGTCGACGGCTTCACCGGTGCCTACACGCTGCGGCGCGTCGACATCGTCCACGACGTCGGCGACAGCCTGAGCCCGCTGATCGACATCGGCCAGATCGAGGGCGGCTTCGTGCAGGGCGCCGGCTGGCTGACCCTGGAGGACCTGCGCTGGGACACCTCCGACGGGCCGAACCGGGGCCGGCTGGCGACGCAGGCGGCGAGCACCTACAAGCTGCCGAGCTTCTCCGAGATGCCCGAGGACTTCCGCGTGAAGCTGCTCGAGAAGGCCCACGAGGAAGGTGCCGTCTACGGCTCCAAGGCAGTCGGCGAGCCGCCGCTGATGCTGGCCTTCTCGGTCCGCGAGGCGCTGCGCGAGGCGGCCGCCGCGTTCGGGCCGGCCGGCACCAGCGTCGACCTGGCCTCCCCGGCAACGCCCGAGGCGGTCTACTGGGCCCTCGACCGGGCGCGTACGCCCGAGGTGCCCGAGACCGTGCCCCGCGAGGAAGTGATGACATGGAGTGGCTGAAGGCCGTCCAGCGGCTGCGTGAGCAGCGCGTTCCCGGCGTACTCGTGACCCTGACGTCCGTACGCGGCCACTCGCCGCGCGAGGCCGGGGCGAAGATGGTCGTCTCGGCCGACCGCACCTGGGCCACCGTCGGGGGCGGCAACCTGGAGGCGGTCGCGATCGAGCGCGCGCGGGCGATGCTGACCGACGGACTATCCACACCCGAGTCGATGAAGGTGTCGCTCTCCGACAAAGCGCCCTACCAGCACGGCGTACAGTGCTGTGGCGGCGAGGTCGAGCTGCTGCTCGAGCCGTTGCCCGTGGTGCCGTCCGTGGCCGTCTTCGGGATGGGCCACGTCGGAGTCGAGCTGGCCCGCATCCTGGCCCGCCACGATCTCGAGCTGCACCTGGTCGACTCCCGCGCCGCCCAGCTCTCCCCTGAACACCTGCGCGGGCTGGACGACGCCGTTGCCGGCGTCCACGTCCACCAGGTGCCGGTGCTGCCCGAGCTCGTCATCGGCGAGTTGCCCGAGGGCACCCACGTCCTGATCATGACCCACGACCACGCCGAGGACGCCGCCCTGTGCGACGCGGCTCTGCGTGCCGGGCATCTCGGGTCGATCGGGCTGATCGGATCGAGCGCCAAGTGGAGCCGGTTCAGGGCCAAGCTCGCCGACGAGGGGCACGTCCCCGAGGCGATCGCCCGCATCACCACGCCCATCGGGCTTCCAGATCTCGGCGGCAAGGAGCCGGCCACGATCGCGGTCAGCGTCGCGGCCCGGCTGCTGCAACTCTTCGCGGGCGACCCCGCGAAGACCGAACAACAATCAAGGTGACATCCCGAATGACGCTCTACCGAGGGACCTTCCTCGACACCCCCGACGACCCCTTCACCGGTGGTCGGCTTCGCACCGAGCAGGACGGCGCGCTGCTCGTACGCGACGGCGTGATCCGCGCCCGCGGGTCGTTCGCCGACCTGCGCGGACAGCACCCCCAGGAGGAGGTCGTCGACCTCACCGGCGGCTTCGTGCTGCCCGGATTCGTCGACACCCACGTCCACTTCCCGCAGGTACGCGTCATCGGCGGCCTCGGCATGCCGCTGCTCGACTGGCTCGACCGGACCGCCCTCCCCGAGGAGGCACGCCTGGCCGACCCGGCCTACGCCGCGGGCGTGGCCACCGACTTCGTACGCGGCCTGGTCGGCGCGGGAACCACCACAGCGCTGGTCTTCGGCAGCCACTTCGCACCCGCCGTGGACACGGTGTTCGCCGAGGCCGCTCGCGTCGGGCTGCGGATCACCAGCGGCCTGGTGGTCAGCGACCGGCTCATCCGCGAGGACCTGTTCACCGACCCGTCTCGCGCGCGGGAAGAGTCGCTCGCGCTCGCCGCCCGCTGGCACGGCGTCGGCCGAGCCCGCTACGCCGTGACCCCGCGATTCTCGTTGTCGTGCACCGACGACCTGCTCGCGGCCTGCGCCGACGTGCTGCGGGCCGTGCCCGGGGCGATGCTGACCTCTCACGTCAACGAGAACCTCCGTGAGATCGAGACCGTCGAGGCGCTGTTCGGCTGCGACTACGTGACCTCCTACGACCGCCACGGCCTGGTCGGCCCCGGCACCGTACTGGCGCACAACGTGCACCCAACCGACCCCGAGCTCGCACTGCTGGCCGCGCGCGGAGCCGCCGTCGCACACTGCCCCTCCAGCAACGCGGCCCTCGGCAGCGGCCTCTTCCCGCTCGCCCGCCACCGCGCCCACGGCGTGCGCGTCGCGATGGGCTCCGACGTCGGCGCCGGGACCGGGTTCTCCCTGCTCAAGGAGGGCCTGGGGGCGTACGTCGCCCAGCAGCTCCTCGGCGAAGCTGGTCACCCCCTGACCCCCACCCACCTCCTCCACCTCGCCACGGTTGCCGGAGCCGAAGCCCTGGGCCTGGGAGCCGCCATCGGCGACTTCTCCGTAGGCCGCCGCTTCGACGCCCAGTGGATCAAGCCCGCCCCCAGCACCCCCCTCGACGTAGGCCTCGCCCACGCCGCCGACCCCGCCGACGCCCTAGCCAAGATGTTCGCCCTAGGCACCCCTGCCGACGTACGCAGCGTCTGGATCGAAGGCGACCTCATCACCGCCCCCGACCCCCACCTCGTCGGCTGACGGCGATCCCAACGCCGAGTCGACGCATCCTGACGCAAAACCAGGCCGAGTCGGCTCGTCATAACGAGCCGACTCGGCGAGATTCCAGGTAAGGACGGGCCGACTCGGCAGAACAC
>NZ_JBHWLY010000039.1:0-10827 GCF_042730435.1 Nocardioides sp. NPDC059952
GGCTCAGAGCTGGTCGGGCCCGCTGCCGTATCGGAGCGCTGCGGAGTCAGTGCGATCCGGCGAGCACCGCGTCGTCCGCGGGGTCGTCGGCCGCCTCCCGGCGCGGCCGGGGGATGAGGAGCACGATCAAGGCGCCGACGCCGGCCGCCAGCGCCCCGATCACGAAGCAGAGCTGGAACGCGCCCGCGGTCGGGATCTCGGGTGCGCCGGGGGCGAGGACGGTGGTCTGGCTGGTCAGCACGATGGCCATCACCGCGCCCGCGACCGTGGTGCCCATCGAGCGCATCAGGCTGTTCAGCCCGACGCTCGCGGCGGCCTCGGCGGAGGGGACGTTGCTGAGGATGAGCGTGGGCATCGCGGCGTACCCGATCCCGACGCCTGCCGAGGCGACGCAGGAGGCGAGCATGAGCTGCCACGGGGCATCCATCAGGAAGACCGCGACGACGTAGCCCGCGGCCAGGACGACCGCGCCGATCGCCATCGTGCCGCGTCCACCGAGGCGGGTCAGCAGCCGCGAGGAGACCGGGGTGAAGAGCATCATCATCAGACCCGCCGGCGCCATCCACATGCCCGCCTGGAAGATCGTCTGGCCCAGGCCGTAGCCGGTGGCCTCGGGCATCTGGAGGAGCTGTGGGACCACGATCGACTGCGCCATCATGCCGAAGCCGATGAGGACGGCCGCGATGTTGGTGAACAGCACCGGCTTGCGCGCGGTGGTGCGCAGGTCGACGAGCGGGTCGTCGTGGCGCAGCTCGTACCACCCCCAGAGCAGCAGGATCACGACGCCACCGATGATCATGCCGAGGGTCTCGGGCTCGGCCCAGCCCCAGTCGTTGCCCTTGGAGACGCCGACCAGGACACCGACGAGCCCGGCCGCGAGCCCGAGCGCGCCGACGATGTCGAGGCGGCCGGGGTGGGCGTCGCGTACGTGCGGGACGACGGCCGCGGTCAGCACGGTGACGACGAGGGCGAGGCCGGCGGAGACCCAGAAGAGGGTGTGCCAGTCGAAGTCCTGGGCGATCCAGGCGGCCAGCGGTAGGCCGAGCGCGCCGCCGACGCCGAGGGTGGCGCTGACACCGGCGACCGCGGTGTTGCGCAGGTGCTCGGGCGCGACCTCGCGCACGAGGCTGATCGCGACCGGGATGTAGCCCATCGCCATGCCCTGGAGCACGCGGCCGACCAGGACCGGGCCGACGGTGTCGGAGAGCGCGACGATGACGGAGCCGATCACCAGGATGATGCCGGAGATCACCAGGACGGGCTTCTTGCCGTAGAGATCGGCGAGGCGGCCGGTGACGGGCATCGTCACGCCGGCGCCGAGCAGCGTGGCCGTGACCACCCAGGAGGCGGTGCTGGCCGTGGTGGAGAGCAGCTCGGGGAGCTCGCTCTGGATCGGGATGACCAGTGACTGCATCAGCGCGGCGCAGAGGCTGCCGAAGCAGAGCACCATGATGACGGCCACGGCGCCACCGGTCGAGCGCGTCGTCGGCTCGCGGGTGGTGGACGGGGAGGAACTCAAGACACACCTCTGATGTGTAATCTACATATTGACGTATGTATGCTACACATTGTGAGGTCGGAACGACAATGCCTGGAGATGTGATGCCGTCCACAACGCCCGCTGCCGAGGACCCGCTCTTCAGGAAGATCAGCCCGGACCTGACCGCCGATCGCCGGCTGGCCTCCCTGGTCGGGCGACTCGAGGTACACCGCCGTCTCGCCGAGGACCGCAGTGCGCTCAACCATGCCGACGGACGCCTGCTCTGGTTCCTCTCCGACGGCCGGCCGCGTACGCTCCGGGAGATCGCCGACGGGCTCAACCTCGAGCAGTCGACCGTGAATCGGCAGGTGAACGCCGCGCTCTCCGCAGGCCATCTGCGGAGGTTCGCCGAGCAGGGGCGTTCGGCGCGACTGATCGAGCCGACCGAGGAGGGGCTCGCCGTCTATGAGTCGGCCTCGGCGCGGGCGCTGGGCGCCTATGCGGACGGGCTCGCGGCTCTGGGAGACGAGTCCGAGAAGTTCCTCGAGCTGCTCGAGGGCTTCGTGGGTGCCTACGGTGAGGCCGTCCGGGAATGACGATGCGCAGTGTCGCCGGAGCGGCTCAGCCGCCCATGAGAGGGGTGGCGGCCGTGGCCGCCGAGGCGATACGGAGGTCGGGGATCCCGCAGGCGCGCAGGCAGGTCGAGGCGATGAGGGCGGCGGTCGCGTCGTCGATCGGCACGCCGCTGCTGCGGAGGCTCGTGGTGACCTCGACCAGATGCATGAGCATCTCGCCGAGGTGGCCTTGCCCGGCTGCCGCGGCGACGCCGGGCGCCGCGGCCCTGGTGGCCATCCGCCCGTAGGCACCGGCGAGCTCGGCGCGAACACTGCGGAAGGCGTCGAAGGCGTCGCTGCTGGTCACGTCGGGATGGGTGGCAAGCATGCCGATGTTGTCCGGCGCCTCGGCGAGCGTGTGGATGTCGACGAGGGCCAGCAGGTAGAGCGCGGTCTCGGGACTCGTGGTCGCGGTCAGCTGCTCGATCTGGTCGACCCGATCGACGGTGGGTCGGACGGATCGCTCCAGGAGCTCGGCCAGGATCTCGTCCTTGCCGGTGAAGTGGTAGTAGAGCGACGCCTGCCTGAGCCCGACCCTGTCGGCGATCTCCCGCGTCGAGGTGGCCGCGAAGCCCTTGGTCACGAACAGCTGCGCCGCGGCATGAAGCACCTGCTCGCGCGGTGGGGCAGCCGTGTCCGAGGGGACGAGGCGCGGTCGTCCGGGGTGGGTTCGTCGGATGCTCATCGAGGCCCTGCCTTCCTGTCGACGTGACCCCGAATCCATTGCAGCATAATATTTCGATCCTGCCAATCATGATGTGCATCTGGACGTCGGGTATGCCCATCGGGCACCATGGTGGTTCCGATCCGTAGAAGGAGGCCGTCGCCGTGCCCCGCCCCAACCGTCGAGCCCGTGAAGCACTGACCGACGCGCTCCGGGATACCCGCCGCGCCGCCGGCCTGACCGGGGCCGGTCTGGCGGATGCGCTGGGCTCGGGCTGGTCCCAGCCCAAGGTGTCGAAGATCGAGTCGGGTCGGCAATCGGTCTCCGCGGCCGAGGTCCGTGCGTGGGCGGCCGCGGTGGGTGCCGACCGGGAGATGCTGCTCGCGCTGCGCGCCCGCGCCGACCAGGAGCATGCCGCGTTCCGTGACGCTCATCCGGCCGGCGGCGGTGCGGAGCAGCACCAGGATGCGTACGCAGCGACCGAGGTGGCTGCCAAGGTCCTGACCAGCTACCAGCCGCACAGTGTCCCCGAGCTGTTGCAGACCCCCGGCTATGCACGTGCCCTGCTGGCGTTGGCAGGTGGTTCGCGTGACCGGGACGGCGTTGCCGGAGAGGTCTCCCGCGTGATCGCGGCTCGGCTGCGTCGCTCGGCGATCCTCTACGAGCCCGGCCGGACGATCACCATCCTGGTCGGCGAGGCCGCCCTCCATCACCTGGTGGGCTCGCCCGAGATCATGCAGGCCCAGATCGATCACATCGCCGACCTGGCGACCACCACCCAGGCAAGGATCGGCATCGTCGGTTTCGAGAGCTTCCCCGTCCTGGTCCAGCACGGCTGGGACCAGCGCGACCGGATCGTCACCCTCGAGACGAGCGCCGGCGACCTCGAGATCGCGGATCCGGTCGAGGTCGCCCGCTACGAGCGCTGGACGCAGCTCCTGCTCGAGCATGCGCTGAAGGGCGAGGCGGCAGCCGAGCGATGTGCCCGGATCGTCAGCGAGCGCGGAAGGTCGTCGACTCGGCCGGGTGACCTCGAATAGGACACGGCTGCTGCTCCGGTAGACTCCCGGCGGGCCGTTAGCTCAGTTGGTAGAGCAGTGGACTTTTAATCCTCGCTACGCGGCACCTCCGTCCACGCGGGCGCGACGCCAGTTCGTCCTATTCGGGCAGGTCAAGGTGCGTTTGATTCTGTCCGGTTCGTACTGGCGTTCGATGAATGTCTACGGGTGTTCGTCCCCTATTTCTCCCCAGAGATTGGCCCGGCGCGGGATAGGCGGTCGGTCGGCTGGGTGACCTGCTTTGGTGAGGATCTGGGGGGTGCGGCAGACTGTCCTCGGGCCGTTAGCTCAGTTGGTAGAGCAGGAGACTTTTAATCTTCGGGTCGTCGGTTCGAGCCCGACACGGCCTACCAGCGACCAGGGCTCCCAGTGCACGCCGTGCACTCGGAGCGCTGGCTGTTTGGGTGCTACATGTCGTCGTCGAGGGCATCTTCGATGCGCTTCATCGCGGCTGGGCCGTGGCCGTCCACTGCGTGCGCGTAGACCTTCGGGAGTATCGCCGAAGTCAATCCGGAGGCGGCACCTGCGACGTACACTCTGCGGAACACGGCAGGGGATGGCTTGGGATGACGGGTGCGGATGAGCATGTCACCGAGGTGACTGAGCCAAAGTACTCCTGGGCCGGGTGGTGGAGCACCGTAGCCACGTGCAGTTGCGGGTGGCGGAAGAAGGTTTCGACCGACCATGCACACGAGGGACCCCCGCTCGCGGAGAGTTTCGCCGCTACCCACAAGGAGCGGCTCTCCCCGAACCCGGAGCCGAACTCCGAGTCGCCAACCGAGCCGCCACTCTCCCGGCCGTCTCGTGCCGGTCGGGGGATACCTGCGCCCTCCGGGTGCCTTCTCCTGCTGGTGACAGCAGTCGCCGTGTTTGTGATCTGGGCTGTGGACGCCTCCAACGATTCCGCGCAGTGGTGCGAGGAAACCGAACAATTCTATCGGGACAACCCGTACGACTCGAATGAGACGATCGCGAAGGACTACGCGCTGTATTGCGACTGATACCGACACGGCGCCCCGTCTTCCTGATTGGAGGGCGGGGCGCCGTGCACTCGGAGCCCTGGCTGCTTGGGTGCTACTTCTCGTCGTTGAGAGCATCCTCGATGCGCTTCATCGCAGCTGGGCCTTGGCCGTCCACAGCGTGCGCGTAGACCTTCAGGAGTACGTCGACGCCATGCCCGGCCCATTGGGCGACCAGGGTTGGCGGGGCCCCGGCGGCGAGCCAGGTCGATACGGCGGCGGCGTGGCGCAGATCGTAGGGCCGTTGAGCTAGCGGTGACTTCTGTTCGGCCTCGGTGAATGCCGCCTCGCGGGCGGTCTTGAATGCCCGCTCGACTGCGGCGAGCGGAACCGGGCGGGAGAGGCTTGCGGGCATCGGTCGCCCGAACTTGCCGACGCGGCTGACGAACAGCCAGCCTCCTGGGCCGGTCTCGAACCGTTCGAGGTGGTCGCGGAGCAGCTTCACGAGTGGCGGCACGAGCGGTACGGGCCGTGTCGCGGTCGTCACCCGGTGCTTCAGTCCGCGTTCTTCGCCGAGCTTGCCGTCATCGGTCCATGCCTTGCCGGCGTCGGTGTACGAGCCAGCGAGGATCGCCTCACCCCAGCCAGTCTCAGGGAGCTTGAGGTCCGTGCTGCGGAGGTTCCGCACCTCGCTCGGTCGTAGTCCGGCGTCGGCCGACTACATCCACTTCGCCCGAATCAAGGTCGGTTCGGGAAATGAGGACGGATACCGGATGGTCACCAAAGGTGCGCTCAACGAGCTGCGGTTGCGCCGGGACATCATCTGGGAGAACCGGCGATACGGCGCAACCTACGCTGTGGACCGGCCCGGCTTGGTCGAGGCGCTCGGGAGCGGGATGCCCGTGATCCATCTCGGGCAACCTGGGGCCGTTGATGCGGTCCTGAGATCGCTCCCGGAGGCTCGGTGGGTGGTGGTCGAGCTGTGGTGTCCGGCCTACGTTGCCGAGATGAGATTGCGGGCGCGCGGTGATTCCGACCTTGCCCAGCGCATGGGCGCGTGGCATGAGACGGCGAGGCTCAACTCTGCTGACCTGCGCGTCAATACGGCGCTGGTGTTTCCCGAGTTCGTGGCCAGCATGATCGACACGACGGTTCGTGCCTGACTGAGGGGTGCGCTGGCTCACTCGGCAGATAGCTTGCTGTAGCGATCGCTCTTACCTCAAGTTGGTGACGCCCTCCCGCGGGCTCGACTAGAGCACGCCGGCGACCTGCTATTCAAAGTCCGGCGTATCTGAGAGCAGTGGGAGCCTGAGTGACCGGTGCGTCGAACTTGCTGCGGGGCCCGAACGGGTGTGGGAGCCTGCTGTAGAAGAACTGGAGGTCGCATGTCTGGGAACACGACGGATGAGGGGGTCGTCCTTGTCGCGATGCCAGCGCCAACCCTCTTGGACGCTGAATCCTGGGCGCCGACGACGAGTCATCTCGCGCTTACGCCGGAACAGCGCCTATCGATCTACAGCGATAAGCAATGGGAAGAGTTCGTGCTGGAGTGGGCCACGACCCTGCCCTATGCGACTGTGGCTCGGAGCGGCGGGGCTAACGACCACGGCGTCGATGTCGTTGGATTCTCAACTGAGTCTGGTTTTGACGGCGATTGGGACTGCTTTCAATGCAAGCAATACGGCCGAGCGCTGCGGCCGGGTGATGCACTCCCTGAGATACTGAAGATCGTGTTGGGTGCCATGTCTGGACACTACACCTGGCCACGTGCCTATCGATTCGCTGCTCCCAAAGGTTATGGCACAGGGATCTCAAACCTAATTCACTCTCCATCAAATTTGCGCGATGCACTGTGTGAAGCGCTAAGGAAATCTAACAGCGCTCTTGCAAAGGCAACGGGCGGGCACTCCTTGCATGAAGTTCTTAAGTACATCGATGGAGCGGATTTCTCGATCTTCGGGACCGTTGAACTTCATGAACTCATAACTGGCCACTCTCAGACGCGATGGCACTCCGTGCGGTTCGGAGTTGAACTTCCAAACCGTCCCGACCCGGTTGTTCCGGCTATCGAGCCAGCGGTCGAAGAGCAGCGGTACATCTCGAAACTGATGGATGCCTATGCCGAACGCCACGGCCGCGAATTCACTCCCACGAATACCGCTACTGATGCGAAAGTTGGGACGCATTATCTACGGCAGAGAGTAGCCTTCTACAGCGCCGAGTCGCTGCGGCTTTTCGCTCGCGACTCAGTCCCGGAGGGAACGTTCGACGCCTTGCAACAGGACGTCTTTGACGGCGTCATTGATATTCACGACGTCGATCACTCGGACGGTCTTGAGCGGCTATTCCAGGTTACTCAAGCGGCGCGATCTCTGGCGATTACAGGAAACGGCCTCTTGCCGGTCGTACGCGTCAGTGATCGCACAGGCATCTGTCATCAGCTCGCTAACGAAGATCGGTTATGTTGGTGTGATGAGTGATGGAAACTCTTAACAGTCCGCTCGAACTTGGGCTACGTGCCTTGGTATTACTGACGACTTCCTATCCGCGTTCATTTGATATTGATCGACTGGTTCTAATGGACTATTGCCTCATTCATAGTGGAGACCTTGGGGGGCCGCCAAGTGTACTCCCGCCAGTTCCGAACCGCGGCGGAGAACTTGGCCTAAAACGTTCGATTCTTGAGCACGGTGTTCAACTGATGACTCGTGCTCGAATGGTCGACGTCGAGATGACCTCGGAGGGGATCACGTATCGAGCTAGCGAGGAGGCGGCGCCCTTCCTTCGGCTAGTGGATTCGCCTTTGATGCCGGTTCTTACGGACGTCGCGATGTGGGTGGCGACCGAGTTCGGTGAGCAAAGTATCGAGGAATTTCGGGAAATTATCTGGACTGTTGCAAGCCAGTGGAATGAACAGTGGAACGACGATGGTTTCGGTGATCTAGTCGCGAGCGCTGATTCACCAGTAGGCGATGAAGGTGGGCTGACGTGATTCTTCTTCACCTGACTGCTGTTGGATCTGGTGTGCCCGCGGCAACGCTAGAGTTCGCTCCTCGTTTGACGGTCGTTTATGGGGCATCTGAGGCTGGCAAGTCGTATATTGTCGAAGCCCTGGACTTTATGCTCGGTGGCTCCTCCAGGCTCCGATCTATACCCGAAGCGGACGGGTATTCGGCGATGTTGCTTGGCATCGACTTCGGGACGAAGGACGTTGTCACTCTCGCGAGAAGCATGCGTGGCGGGCGCATTGCGGTATTCGAGGAAGACGTGCGCGAGATACCTGACAGATCGCCCGACTTCAACCTGAGCCCGAAGCACGTAAGGGACAGTGCCGAGAGCATTTCTCACTACTTGCTTGATCGAATGGGCATCGCCAACGCCAAGGTCAGGAAGAATAAGCGTAACGAAGTGGTCTCGATGAGCTTCCGCAATCTTGCTCATTTGGTCCTCGTTGACGAAGAACGGATTCAGTCCCGCACGTCTCCGGTCGAAACCGGCAACTACTCGACGCGCACCTCCGAGCGATCAGTGCTGAAGCTTCTCTTGGAAGGCGAGGATGATTCTGGCCTGAGTGGAGGAGAAGACCCCACCGCCTTTCGCCAGGTTAACCGTGGGCAGATGGAAGTTCTCGAACGTGCCATAGCGCAGGCTCGCGAGCAGTTGGACGGGGCTCCTTCGCGGGAGGAATGCTCCGGCCAGATGATCAGATTGGATGCGTCGATTGGGGTCGCATCGACGTACGTGTCGACTGACCTGATGGTTCGCGACCGAATTGTCGATCGCCGGGTCGAACTGCAGGACGAGCGTAGACGCCTTGTGGCGAAGGCGGCCGAGGCAGATGTTCTTTATCAGCGATTCTCGCTGCTGGATTCGCAGTATGAGGCAGATCTTGGCCGACTCGAGATGGTTAAGAACGCGGGCACACTCCTCGGGTATTTCGACGTTGAATCGTGCGTCTTCTGTGGTGCTGCTGCAGAACATCAGCAGCGTGAGCACGCTGTGTATGAAACGGTTCTGCTGGGTGAGTCAGTGGATGCTGAATCCCGTCGTACACGGGCACTACGCAGGGACTTGGAAGCCACGATGGCGGCCGTTCGTGATACTCGTGACGACGCAACTACACGCGCAGATGAGCTCGGCGAGGAGATAGCGTCCGTAACGGCCGAACTGGCTGAGGTCGACGATCAACTGAGCCCTATTCGGGAAGACCTGAGTGCGCTAATTCAGCGGCGCTCGCAGGTCGAGCGTTGGCTGAGTCTGTGGCATCGTGTTGACGACCTAGACCAATTGATGGTGACGGTCGCTCGACAGAAGGCAGCGACTTCGGACGAAGTTGCCGGTTCCGTCGGCATGGGCACCGAGCGATACTTCTCCGAGACGCTTCGACGCATCCTGGAGGCGTGGCACGTTCCAGGTGCAGAGACTGCGGAGTTCCGCATGGCAGACCCCCCGGACGTCGTGGTCGAGCAGCGCTGGCGGGCTGACAGGGGCAAGGGTATGCGGTCGGTGCTTCACGCTGGATTCAGTGTTGCGTTGAGCGAGTATTGCCTCGAAAGGGATTTGCCGCATCCCGGATTCGTTGCACTGGATACGCCAGTGCTCACGTATCGCGATGCGGACACGGCGATTCTCCGTCGTGGGGGCAGAGTAGAGCCAGGGAATGTCGCGCGCGGGGACGACGAGTTGATGAGTCGCACGGTGGCGCAGTCCTTCTATGACTACCTCGCGACAGGCCATCCTGGACAGACCTTGGTGCTCGAGAACCAGACCCCGCCTCGTGTGGAGGCGGAAGGCTGCAAGGTGGTGTTCTTCACCGGAGTAGCTGAGCACGGGCGCGCGGGTTTCTATCCAGTCCGGATGATCTAGAGCCCAGGGTTGCCCTCTTTGACCTCGAAGGTTCGAATCCTTCACCTGCCGCGCCTGGAAGAACACCCCGGTGGCCAGCGGAAACGTTGGCCGCCGGGGGTTCGTTTGTCTGAGCGTGTCCGGCCTGTCTCGCCATCTACATGCATTCACGTCCACGGAACGTCCATTGGCAAGCCTCGGCACGTTTTGGATGGTTCGGACTGACGTTCAGACCCGGGGGGCTTGCCAAGCTCCGTCGAGCCCTACAACTTCACGAGACGGTCACCGGTGTGACCCGCGCGCGGTTGGTGGGCACATCAGAGCGTCAAGCGCCGCCCCTAATCCACACTTCTCGTCGTTCGGCAAGGCCGAATGCGCCGGCGCGCCGGTACTTGATCCTCAGGTCGGTCAGATTTGGGACCGTTGCAGTCAGAGTGTCGCCCGGGGTGATCACCACTCCACGCCAGGAGTGCTGACGGTCCAATCGTTTGATTTCGGAGACCTCATCGTCAATCCGCAGCGAGATCCCGCGGCGATCGTCTACGTCCTCGCTCAACCTCCTCCAGCAGAGCTTGTCCTCATGCATGGTGTCGGCGCCTTGATAGTCGACGGACAGAATCAGCACAGGCAGTGGCGAGTCGTTCTGGATCTGCCACGTGTCATAGACCGGCTCGTTTGACAGCGGGTGCTCGGCCAGTGGGCGTCTCGTAAGCACGACGCCACGTGGCAGGACGACCCATAGCGCGAACCCGGTCAGGATCGAAACAGCGGCATTCACGACGAGATCCAACATGAGCTAGGTTCCTAGGTCTGGCAGTTCTTTGCCGCTTAGACCGAAGAGTCCGAACCTCCGCTGCTCTCGATTGAGGTGCCTTCAGTCGCGAGCCGCCCCAGTGCGGCCTTTGCCGCTGCGCGGGCCGCAAACGCGTAGGCGAGGGCGTTGCCGACTTCCATGACGAGAGCCACTCGGTTGATATCGGCCGGGTTCTGTTCGAGCCGATTCATCTCGGAGAGGGCCCATGCGAAATACAGCAACATGACCATGGTTGCGATGAACCAGGACGCGGCGTCAACCATATGTACGTCGCTCACGTTGCTGTTGGAGGTGTCGTCCCGGGAAACGCTCGCTGCAGCCGCCGCAGTTTCCACAACGTCGTCGAGTTTGGTGAGAAGACTGGCCCACTGGTCGGTCTTGACGTTGGCCGTG